>JAPLLP010000070.1:0-3246 GCA_026387515.1 Candidatus Omnitrophota bacterium
AGACTTCTCCCAGCCGCCCACCGGTCTGTTTCTGCGCCTGGATAGCTTTATCCAGCTGCGCCTCGGTGATCAAGCCATCCTTCAAAAGTAACGCGCCTAATTTCAAATATTTTTCCCTAGCCATTACCTCGCCTTCTTATCGTAATTGTTCAGGTAATTATTAATGGTCACCTGGCGGATACCGGAACTTATATTCTGTTCTCTTTCCAGGAGAACGGGCCTATTATTTATTTCAGCGAGCTTGACGTCTCTATCTTTAATTATATGCGGAGTGATAAAAACCAACAGCTCACGGTCTCTATCTTTGCCTTTATTCTTATATCTGAATGCCGCCCCTATTAAAGGTAGGTCCCCGAGAACCGGCAGTTCAGTTATAGTCTGATCGAATTGCTTACGGATAAGCCCTCCGATAACGATGGTTTCCCCGTCTTTTACCTTGACTATTGACTTTACGCTTCTTTCTTCAATATCTTTCACGGGATTAGTTGAGGTGGCGAAGCTACTGGCAGATGAGGCTTTTTCAGTCGGAGAGATAGACATGGTGATCTCATTTTTTTCTAGATTGACCATCGGAGTAACCTTTAGGCTGACGCCTGTAGATGCCCTTTCGTAAGTTGTCGTTGACGTTGCAACAGTACCTGTAGTAGTAGTTCCTGTAGCATTGATTACTTCATCCGTGGTTATTTTTAGCTCCGCGGTATGGTTATTCATGGTAAGTATCTTTGGACGGGCTAGTGATTTTGTGTCTGTCTGGGTCCTTAAAAAATTCAACACTAATGAAAGTGCGCTAGTAGTAAGAGTGCCAGGAGTGATTGTTTTGTCAAACGACATCGCCTGACCCTCATTGTAAAGATTCGCTAAGGGGAATTTGGTGAGACGAGAGGCACCAGTGACCGCAAGCGTAAAACTGCCGGCGCTGGTCCAGTCAAACCCTATCTTGTCCGTCAAGGCTTTATTGACATCCAACATCTCCACTTCCAACATCACCTGCGGCTGGGGTATATCCAACTTGGCAAGCAGTTCTTCAATCCGCCGGAAACTGCTTGGTGCATCTGTAATTACCAAGCTATTTGTACGCGTATCCTCGACAATCTTTCCCCGCGAACTAAGGGCTGCCTGTAAACTGTTAATAGTACTGGCCCCTGATGTTTCCTTGCCAAGGTCAGAACTTGGGACAGCCTGATATTTCAACCGATAGACCCTAGTAAGGGTCTCCAGTTGCGGCTCGCCCCAGTCCTTGACCACAAAGACATTGGCTTTTTTATCCAATTCATAAGTGAGATTATTGGCTTCAAAAATCTTATCCATTGCCAGTTTCAGAGGGACCTTATCCAGATATAAAGACATAGTCCTGTCCCTCACTGCCTCAGAAGCGATAAAATTAAGCCCGGACTGTATGGATAGTATCTTTAAGAGCTCTTTAAGATGGACATCCTGCAGGTCCAGAGATATTACAATTTCTTTATCCTCATCCAGGATTGCAGGCGGGCCTTCGGTATTGGCGTTTAATCCCGGCAAAAACAAAAAATGTAACAAAACAAAAACCACTCCTATTATTTTAAGGTTATTTTTCATCTTCGCCTCCTGCCTTTTTTTTAAGCCTGCTCACTTTTTCTAAAGTTGGGGAAGAAAGTTCAAATTTACGCCCCCTATAAAAAACCGAAACCCAGTTTTTTGTAATATCCAATATGCTCACGCCATCTATTATATCTCCTACCTTGACGATCTTATTCTTAATAATCGCCTGATTCAACTTCCCCCCCCAGATAATTCCCCGCAGAACAATATCTGAAGGCAAAACTATCACCTCCGGGTTATCCAGGGTCTTAGCAGTCTTCTTCTCTTCCACATAAAGGATAAACGGATCTTTAGAACGCGAGCTTTGGTATTCTATAACCGGACGCTCAATCTCACTGGGTCCCCGCTTCTCCAGCTCTTCTACTCGGGTAGCAATCTTATACGCATCCGGATCCGAGGCAAACAAATGGGCCCTAAAGGGAAAAAGTATACTTGTTAATAGAAAAACATATATCCCTTTGTTTTTATGCATTGCAGGAAAAATTTTTTCTATTTAAATAACACCGTGCTAATCCTTAAGGTCACTAAAAGTTTGGTCTTCTTAGAACCTACTTCCACGATCTCAGGCTTTATCACCGCTGAATCTACTATGAATATATCGTGATGGCTTTCCAGTTTACTCATAAAAGTACCCAGGGCGTTGTAATTATCCGCTTCCAGGACTAAGTTAAAAGGAAACCTGATATATGCAGCCAAAAGCTGTTCTTTATCCGGAGCGACCGATAAGATATGTATCGAAGAATCTTTTGCTAAATCCGCGAGCGTGTTTATAGCCAGGGAGACGTCCTTAGTCATAAAACTTCTATATAGATTGAGCTTATTCTCTAATTTCCCTATATCCGACAGCGCCTCATTTTTCTTCAAGGCACTATCTCTATCCATGGTCAATTTCGTGAATTTTATGGTTTGGGCCTTATAAATCTTAGAAGAAAAATATAGCGCGGCCAAAATAATGAAAATATTGAAAAGCAGGCTCTTGTAACGGTTTATTAAAACATTCAGACTTAATTCTTCTTCCGCCATGTTATGCCCTCCGGCAGGAAATTGCAAAGCGAGTGATAACCAATCCCTTATCTTCGCTCTGCTTCATAGAAGTAACATTAGCTTTCTTAAAGAATTTACTAAAATTCTGATTCTGTTTTAAGGTCATAAAAAAGTCATTTGCCAGCTTCAGGCCTTTCTCGTTACCCGTGGAGAAAGCGATACACTCAAGGTCAAGTTCCGGATTATTGTTTTCCTGACGAAAATTAAGCTCAAGGAACCAGACTCCTTCCGGCATAAGCGCAGGCAGCGTATTCAAGAGCTCGGTGAAATATAACTGCTTTCTCACGAATTTATCTAGTATGGCCAGCTTCTCCTTATATCGCGTGCCCACTGAAACAAGATCTGCGTAGTTAGATCCCGCGCTTACCGTGACTACCTCCGGACGATGGATTATACTTTTCTCCAGCTCTTTCTTCAAAGGCGTTTCGCGGTAATAGCAATAACCGAAAGTCCCGCCTATAATAAGTATAGCCAGGGTTATTGCCCGAGGATCTAATTTTGTTTCTGTTACCAGGGCGGCAACCTCTCCGGCAAAAGTAGTCTCTTTCGGCCGATCCATCAACTTCTTCACCGCTAATAGGTCAATGCGGATACTCGTATTGACTGCCCTGAACAAAGAACAGC
>JAPLLP010000070.1:3280-4432 GCA_026387515.1 Candidatus Omnitrophota bacterium
GATCTCCTTCATAAACGGCTCCACTTCCTGGCGGTAATCCGGGTTTATCAAGAAAAAAACCTTTTTGATCTTTTTGGAGGGAAACTTTCTGCGGTAAAAATCAAAGGAAAAACGCAGCTCAGTCTTGAGCCTTTCCAGGAAAGCCACCTTTCCCGCTTCGGAATCAGGGCTTTGGATATTGACAATATCAGCCAATGAGATATCGCGGCTAAAAAGCGGAAACCCGTTCTCCAGGATCATAAAGTTAGCCTCATCTTCTTTAAGCCCGGCGCTGACGATAGCATTCGTTCCCCAGGTCCCCGCTCCGGCCATCTTTGAGAAACGCAATACGCTAAACGGCGAGTATTCGATCGAGGTAAGCGTAATATCCAGCTGCTTTAATACGGTAAGGTATTTATTGAGCACGTCTTTTTTAATGCCCACGAACAAGACCAGGTTCTTGCGGCTCATCTTGTCGGACCTTATCTGAGAATCCGCCACTAAATCTTCTAATTTAAAAGGTATATATTTTTTTACTTCGAAGTTTATCGCCCTTTTTAACTCGTGAGGAGCCAAAAGGGGCATCTCAAACGTGCGCACAATAAGGTCGTTTCCTGAAAGCGCCAGGCCCGCCTCTTTGGCTTCGATTTTATTCTTACGGATCTCATCTTTAAAAAGCGCGATTAATTTTATCTCCTCCGGCACCTTTTCATCAAGGCCCGCGCTCACTAGGTTTGAGCGGTCAATCTGGACGGAATTTATCAGCTCTTTACCCCTGGTTTCTGCAAGGGATATGGTCTTGGGACCGAAGAAAATCCCTAGTGAGTTATTCATTTCCTTTCTCCTACCTTATTCAGACGCACCCTGCTTTTTAGCCAAGTATCAATATCTTTAGGGTCGAACCTCCAGACCCCCCCGACCTTGATTCCCGAGATCTTGCCTTCGTGCAGCCAATTATAGATGGTCTGTTTCTTTAATTTCAGGTATTCTGCCAGTTCATCTACATCAATAAGTCTTCCCATTTTCGCCCTATTATAATAGATTACATTGCGCTTAATTAAAACATAACATTCTTAATTTGTCAAGTATTTTCTTATGTTTATTGTAACTACTATACTCTTACTTACTTAAACTTACTTAGTTTTACTTGAATAAGGCAAAAAAAGAGGATTA
>JAPLLP010000146.1 GCA_026387515.1 Candidatus Omnitrophota bacterium
GGGTGGAACTATTCTTAAGACCGCACGTTGTCCTGAATTTAGAACCGAAGAAGGGCAGAATCGGGCAAACGAAACGATTAAAAAATATAATATTGATGGTTTAGTGGTTATTGGTGGTAATGGTTCTTTTGCCGCCGCCCATGAATTTTATAAAAAATTTAATATTCCCTGTGTGGGTGTAGCAGCTTCTATTGACAATGATGTTAACGGTATAGATTATACTATTGGTACTGACACAGCAATTAATACTGCTTTAGATGCTATTGATAAAATTCGTGATACGGCTACTAGTATGGAGCGAATTTTTGTAGTGGAGGTTATGGGTAGAGAATCTGGTTTTATTGCTTTAACTGTTGCCCTTGCCGGAGGGTGTGAAGATATAATTATTCCTGAAAGAGAAATTAATTTGGAGGCAATCTGCCATGATATAGTCCATGGCAATCTGGTTGGGAAAATGAGTTGGATTATTGTGATTGCTGAAGGCGCAGGCAAGGCGGATGATATTGCCAGGCAAATAACGGAGATGACCGGGCTAGAGACACGTACAGTGGTTTTAGGTCATGTGCAAAGAGGGGGTCGACCAACAGCGGTTAGCCGGGATTTAGCTATAAATCTTGGTAAAGCGGCAGTGGATTGTTTAATTGCAGGTAAAACAGATATTGCTTTAGGATTAGCCGCGGGTTCGATTGTGGAAGTTGGTTTTGAGACGGCGATCAGAAAAAAAGAATTGAAAATCAATAATTTTTATAAACTAATTAAAATTTTAACCTAACAAGGGAGAAAAGCAAATGGGAAGGAAGCCTCTGGAGATTGATAAGATTGTGATGANAAAAATAAATTGGCCAAGAAAATTAGCGATATCGCCTATAAGAAAGGGATTTATCCTTCCAGTATTCAAAATTACTATATGGCGCAAGGTAAAGAAGAGTTCAGCGGCTCAACTGTCCCGGCAATCAACATTCGTAGTTTAACTTATGATTTGGCTAAGGCATTATTTAGAGTGGGCAAAAAAAATAACTCAAAAACCTTTATTTTTGAGATTGCTAAATCTGAAATGGGTTATACTGCTCAGTCGCCGGTAGAGTATTCTGCGGTAATTTTGGCTGCGGCAATCAAAGAAAATTATGCTGGTCCGGTATTTATTCAGGGTGATCACTTTCAGGCCAACCTGAAGAAACACCAGGAGAATCCGGATAAGGAGATAGAGGCACTACAGACAATCATTACCGAAGCCATCGGTGCGGGTTTTTATAATATTGATATTGATTCCTCAACTTTGGTAGATTTAAGTAAGCCTAAAGTAAGCGATCAGCAGTATTTAAATTACCAAGTATGCGCTAAGCTTACGCAATTTATCCGCCGCATTGAGCCAAAAGGCATAACGGTTTCGGTAGGCGGAGAGATTGGCGAAGTAGGACATCAGAATTCTACGCCTGAGGATTTGCAGGCATTTATGATTGGTTTTAGGCAGCGTTTACGTAAAGGTTTGGTGGGAATCAGTAAGATTTCTATTCAGACCGGTACTTCTCATGGCGGAGTGGTTTTACCTGATGGTTCAATTGCTCAGGTAAAGTTAGATTTTGAGACTTTAAAAAATCTTTCGGCGCTGGCGCGCAAAGAGTTTGGTTTAGGCGGCGCAGTACAGCATGGCGCTTCAACTTTACCGGAGGAGGCATTTCATAAGTTTGCGGAATGCGAAG
>JAPLLP010000053.1 GCA_026387515.1 Candidatus Omnitrophota bacterium
GACGGCTGAAAATTAAACCAGGCAATCTTTAACCAACGCTGCGCGCCCAGGCGCACCACCCCGGACACAAACACAAAAAACAGTAAAATCAGAACCAGGACATATAATATTATCGTAGCATCCCAGAGCCTGCGGTAGTTAAAAGCTGAAAATAAGAAAAAAATAACCAGGCCCATGCCTACCCAGAGTATCTGCCTTTGATAAATCGCCTGCCATAGCGCGCCTTCACTTTGGTAGGTGCTGGAATATATGCAGCTTATGCCGATTACGGTTATTAGTAAAATAAGGCCTAAGAGGCTGAAATTTATACTGCGCATGCTAAACCAATCCTTGCCTGACCATCTGGTCAATGATCTGTTTGGCCACGAGCACGGCCGCCCCGCCTGAGCCGCCGTGTTCTAAGAATACGCAAATCACAAACCTGGGTTTATCAAAAGGAAAGAAGCCGGAGAACCAACCGTGCGGTGAACCGCGCGATACCTGGGCAGTACCGGTTTTTCCGGCCACAGATACGCCTAAAGACGCGAGTGTCCCGGCTGTGCCTGAGGAATCAATAACCACCTGATGCAATCCCTGACGCACCAATTCTATGGTGTTCTTCTTAAGATGCATTTTCGCGGCCTTCTTTTTGGCAAAAGATACATCCCTGCCAGCAACCACCTTAACTATAAAAGGAGATACGAGCGAACCTTCATTGGCAAAAACCGCCATCATGCGCACTATCTGTAAGGGAGTAACCAGCAATTCTCCCTGCCCGATGGAAAAATTTGCCGTATCGCCGTCATACCAGTTCTTAAAACTATGCAGCTTCTTCCATAAAGGGTCAGGCACCTGTCCTAAACTTTCATAAGAAAGATCGCTGCCGGTAGGTTTTCCAAAGCCAAACATTAAAGCATAGTCATGGATCCCCTGGGGGCCGACCAGAAGCCCGGTGTGGTAAAAATATACGTCGCAGGAATGCGCTATAGCCCCAATTAAATCCTGTGCCCCATGAGTATTCCAACAGGCAAACTCCCTCCTGCCTATATGTAGTTTTCCCGTACAGACAAAGGTTCGAGAAGGAACGATCTTCCCCTCCTCAAGAGCCGCAGTTGCCACCACCAGCTTAAATACAGAGGCAGCCGGGTACAGCCCGTTTATGCTGCGATTTACCAACCTATGATCCTGGTCACGAAAGATGTCCGAGACCAAAGATGAACCCGGCCTTTCCACAAAAACGGAAGGATCAAAGTTAGGCGCGGAAATAATCGCCAGGATCTCTCCGCTGTAAGGGTCCATAATAATACAACTGCCTTTACGCTGACTAAAAGCCTCCTCGGCAATTTTCTGTATCCTTAGATCCAGCGTCAGCTGAATATCCTGGCCGCTTTGAGGAGGCTTAAAACCCAGGGTGCGCACAAAACTTCCCCGATGATCCACCTGCATGGCTAACCCGCCTTCTTCCTGACGCAGGTAGTAATCGTATTTCTCCTCCACCCCGGTATAGCCTACGATATCTTTGGTCTTGTATCCGTAATCCTCCAGTTTTGTCAAACGCCAATGGTCGATCTCGCTGAGATACCCTAATGCATGGCTTGCCAGCGTTCCGTAAGGATAGTGCCTCAGAGGATGCGGATAGACAATTATATTCGGGAAATCCGCCTTCAGCTCCTCCAGGGCTATCGCTTTATTGATGCCTATATTGGTGGCGATTATAGTCGGCACAGATATGCCGATAAAATTTCTCTTAAACCTTTTCTTAAGGACCGCCGGATCGGTTTCCAGGAGGCGCGATATTCCATCAATGGTGTCATACGCGCTTTTTGTGTCCATTGCCTGAAGCAGAAGGTCGTAGGAAAGATAGCTATCCACGATAACTTCGCCGTTGCGGTCAAGGATTTTGCCCCTGGTACCGGGTTGCTCAACCAGCCGTATACAGTTCTTATCGCTTAGGAGTTTGAATTTTGCTCCCTGAAAAATTTCCAAATTAAAAAGCCCTATGCCTAAAAACAAGAATAACAGGCTCAGGGCGATGTTTATAAATTTAATCCTCATTTTTTACTCAATTTCGGATTCAAGATCAGGCCCAGGATCGTCTTTAAGGGTCTCGGAAAGAGAAAACCGGCTGGACGCGAAAATAAAGATCCATTGCGTAAACAACGCGGTGTATATGGATTCGAACAATAACGTTCGTATAAAAATACCCGGGGCTATCTGGAGAGTGGCTGAGAAAAAGATAATACGCCCCACCAGGGCATTGAGCGCTACCGCGATAAAGACGAAAATCGCCTGCCTTGAATCGCCTTCAAGCGATATGCTTCTGGCAGCCTGCATTATCAGAAAACTCCATACAGGAAACAAAAAAGTATTTATAGCTATATGGTTTGCTCCCAGAAGGTCCTTGAATATGCCGGAGGCGAGGCTAAAAATAATAGCCTGGCGGAATTCCAAGAGAAGGCTTACAATCACTACTATCGAGAATAAAAGGTCCGGCTTTACATTAAAGACGCGAAAAGCATCAATCACGCTTGATTGCAGGATGGCGATAACCAGTATCAATAAAAGAAAAAGCCAGTGGCGCATATTTTAAAAAACAATTACCAGGACCTCTTCCAGGCCCGATAGATTTACTGCCGGCTTAATCAGGGCGTAACGGCTCAAGCCCGAAAAATCATTGTGAACTTCAACAACGTTGCCGATAAGCAGGCCTTTCGGATAGGCCTCGGTTAACCCGGAGGTAATCACAGTATCATCTACTTTTATATCGGCATCTTTAGGCAGATATTTCATAGCCAACAACCTGCCTAAAGTTCCGGTAATCAATCCCTGCTGACGGGAACGCTGCACGGTCGCCGAAACCCCAAAGTCTGGATCATTAGCTAAGAGCACTTTACTGACCGATGCCTGGACCTCGACCACGCGCCCCACCAGGCCCAGCGGCGTGATCACTGCATTCAAGCGCTTTATCCCGGAAGACTTGCCTTTGTCTATGATTATTGCCGAAGACCAGTTATCAGCGGAAGAACCTATTACCTTTGCCGCGACTAAGCGATATGGTGAATTCTGCTTAAAACCAAGCAGGTCCCTTAACCGCGCGTTTTCAAGATAGGTATCATTGGCCTGACTAAGCCTGCTTTTTAGAGTATCAACTTCCTTTTGGAGGGCAATATTGGCGTAGAAATCATGGTGAAAAAAAACCAGGGCCTTTATTTCATTCTTAACCGCATTGATTATGACAAGAGGGAATTTAGCGCCAAAAAAGAACGGGGCTTTTAAAGAAAGGCTGATGCTGGAAATAAAAAGGACTACGCAGAGTAGTCCTGCCAAAAAAAATATTTTTTTCACTACGCATACATCTCGGATTTAATCGGCACGGTAACATCTTCCAGGTAGCGGGCTTCATTCAAAACTATACCTGTGCCGTTTACCACGGCAGTAGTAGGATCATCGGCAACATGCACCGGCAGGCCGGTCTCCTCTGAAATCAATTTATCCATACCTCGCAATAAAGCACCCCCGCCAGCCATGACTATGCCATGCTCAATTAAATCCGCGGCCAATTCCGGAGGCGTGCGCTCAAGCGATATCTTTGCGGATTCCACGATGGCCCGCAGAGGCTCCTGCAAGGCCTCTCTTACCTCTTCCGAAGTAACGGTCACTGCCTTAGGCAATCCCGTAACCAGATCCCTCCCCTTTATCTCCATGGTCATTTCTTCGTCCAAGGGGTATGCCGAACCGATCTTAATCTTGATATCCTCGGCCGTGCGCTCACCCACCATCATATTATAAGTCTTCTTAACGTATTCAATGATCGCCTCGTCCATCTCATCCCCGCCGATACGGATGGATTTAGAGAATACGATACCGGACAACGAAATGATCGCTATCTCGGTAGTCCCGCCGCCTATATCGATGATCATATTACCTATGGGCTCCTGTATGGGCAGGCCCACTCCGATGGCCGCGGCCATAGGTTCTTCGATCAATTTTACCTCGCGCGCGCCCGCGCGTTCCGCGGAATCCTTTACCGCGCGCTTCTCCACCTCGGTTATCCCTGAAGGTATGGCGATGACGATGCGCGGACTGACTAAAACCCTACGATGGTGCACCTTTTTGATAAAATACCTCAACATTGCCTCGGTTATCTCAAAATCGGCGATGACCCCGTCTTTCATCGGCCTTATCGCCACGATGTTTCCGGGGGTGCGGCCGAGCATGCGCTTGGCATCTTCTCCTACCGCCTTGACCTGGTTAGTCCCGCGCTTGATGGCCACTACCGAAGGCTCACAGAGAACCACGCCTTCGCCTTTTACATAAACCAGGGTTGT
The DNA here is from genome assembly GCA_026387515.1 of Candidatus Omnitrophota bacterium. Next base: position 4,308 of record JAPLLP010000053.1, read on the forward strand.
AGCAGTACCCAGATCAATACCCATATCATTGGAAAATAGGCCTAAAATATAATTATAAAAATTCTTCAGCACATCCTTATACTTAGCCATTCCAGCTCCTAAAATTCAGCCTGCCTCTGGCGGTTAGGCTGGATTTTATCCCGCGCTATGCGCGGGACTACATTATTGTACTTTCTTGACTTAACACGACAGTATTGGGATTTTAACAGAGATTAAACCCTATGTCAAATCAAATCTTCCCTCAATTTTAATAATCCAGGGTGAAAATCATCCACCAGCTTCTATCCACCGTAGAGCTATCGTCAGACCAATCGGTAAAAGCTACCTCTGTCTTAAAAAACTTAGTGAATTGAAAGGTAGCCGAAGAGTGATGCATCTGCCCCATTGTCGCGCCCGCCCCTTGGCTCATCCCGAAAATAATTATAGGCCTTAAGGTTAACCTCAACAAAAAAGGTATCCCCTCTTAACGTTTTATCCTTGCGCGGATAGGCCTTGTCGTAAAAAACACACTCCCCGGTCAGCATAAAGGTAGAGGAAAAACCGTAGATCAGGCGAGATATCGTGTCCGTCTCCTGCCGAAAGTCACCTTTACGTTCTCCGCTTAATTTCAACATAGTGCGGTAATTGCGGTAGTCGATCTCTTTACCCAGGGCTCTTCAAACCTGAATTCATTCAGCTTACGCCCCGGAAAACAGATGGATTGGGCCTCAAAGACATGGCTGGTGGATTGAGGATAAAAAGTGCCGTAGACAAAAAGGTATTGCGAAGGCACCAGGTGCTAAAATACCCCGGCGGTGCAATTTGTGGAAAGCTTAACCTCAAATTCACGGTTATCGGAAGTCTTTAGGCTAAACGTCCTTTTTTCTTTATCGGCTTTTGTGACATAACCAGCAATCGTATCGGAAAATTCAAACAGCATATTATCCATTTTCGCGACCCATCCTACTTAATAATAGAATTCAACGCGGCTAGAAAACCCGGAAAAGATTTATCTATACAGCTAACATCATCAATAACGCTTTTGCCTCTTGCGGTGAGGCCGGCGACTACCATGCTCATGGCAGTGCGATGGTCATTAAAACTCTTGAGCTTTGCGCCTTTTAATTCCGGGGCGCCCTCGATCACAACATTTTCATCATTTTTTTTGCGCACTACCCTGACCTTAACCCCCATTTTTTTCAGGTTATAACTCATAGAGCGGATCCGGTCAGTTTCTTTTACCCGCAATTCTCCCACCGCCTCAAACACGCTTTTCTTAGTTGCGCATGACACCGCCACCATCAAAATCGGCAACTCGTCTATTAAAGAAGGTATCTCCTGTTTTTTTATAACCGTTCCTTTTAACTTACTAGCGCTTATTATGACATCGCCCATGGGCTCAGCACCCAGTTTCCGGCTGTGCCCAGAACTTAACACCTGAAGCTTTGCCCCCATCCTCTTTAAAACATTAATAACCCCCAGGCGCGAAGGATTCAGGCTTACGTTCTTAATCCTGATTTTTGAACCCGGCAGGATAGCTGCCAGGACCATGAAAAAGCTGGCCGAAGAAATATCTCCCGGCACAAAAAGGCGCGTAGGCAGCTTTAGCTTTTTAGCGCCTCTTATCGTAATAGTCTTTCCCTGAACACGCACCGATGCTCCGGCTAATTGCAGGACGCGTTCAGTGTGATCCCTGGTCTTTATTGGCTCTATAATCCGGGTCTCACCGGAGGCATAAAGCCCGGCCAAAAGAATTGCCGATTTTACCTGGGCCGAGGCAACCGGCATCTTATAGTTTATGCCGCGCAGGTTACCTCCGGATATATTAATGGGCGAGTATTCTTCTTGTCCTGAGCCGGTTTTTCTGGCGGTAATGATTGCGCCCATTCTTCTCAACGGCTCGGTGACGCGCAGCATCGGCCTCCGGGAAAGTGATTCTCCCGCGATAAGCCTTACCGCAAAATCCTGCCCGGCTAAAACGCCTAAGATCAGTCTGAATGTAGTTCCTGAATCACCTGCCAAGATATGTCCGTCCGGTTTTCTTAACCCATGCAGGCCCCGGCCGCGAATCCTGACCTCGGATTTATCTTTTTTTAAAAAGGATGCCTTTACGCCAAGTTGTTGCAAGACCGCAAGTGTTGCCAGGCAATCTTTATTCGCGGGTAAATTTTTAATAATGGTTGTTGCGGAACTTAATGCGCTTACGAGCAGAAAACGGTGGGTTATGGATTTATCTCCGGGAAGAAGTATGTCTCCCTGGGCACTCCCGGAGTGCCTTAAGGATAAAGCAGATTTCATCTTGCCTTTAATACGATCTTATCACCTTCGTTGACCTTATCTTTCAGGTCAGGGGAAGCAAAGGCCGCAGCTGCCATGGAATCGTGCACCTTCTCAACCTTAACATCTCCTACGTATCTATTATTGTGGTATATCGAAAATACATTGCCGATACTAACCCCGTCTTCACTACCAAGGTTAATAACTGCGAAATTATAATCCTTATTCACCACCAAGACCTTGCCTTCTTGCGGCTGCCCAGATGCGGGGGCCGGGCTGGGCGGCGCGGCCGCCGGCTTCTCTTGAGAGATACCTTCTCCGCCGGAAGCAGGCAATGCCGCAGGCTGAGGCGCTCCGGTCTCAGGATTAACCACTATGGTACCCAATTCTACGCCTGATTTGAGCTTATCTTCCAATTCGGAAATTTTCTTTTCAAGAGAGGATTTCTTGGTTTGTAAATCCTTTAGTTCGGCTTTAATCTTTTTTGCATCTTCCAGGGCCTTAGACAATTTTTCTTCAGTATCGGATTTTACTTTTTTCTGCTCCTCTATGCTCGATTTTAGACCTTCGACCTGTTTTAAGGCCGCGGCCTTGGCTGTCTTCTCTGCTTCCAGATTATCATTCAAAGCGGAAATCTGGGTCTTGGTTCCGTTCAATTTTTCCTCTAGGCCGTCGATTGTCTTCTGATAATCGGCAAGCTTCTTCTCGCTTAAAAGCTGTTTGGAGTTCAGATCATCCAGCGCCTTTTGCAAGGATGCGCTATAAGTCTTTTCTTTTTGCAAAAAATAAAAACCGCTGCAAGCCAAAGAAGCAGAAGCAAGCACAAGGACAATAAGGATTAAAAACGACGGTTTGATTTTAACGGCCATTACGCCTCCTTCACAGAAAGTGAACACCCGCGCAATTCCCATTAGCGCGGGGTGTCACAGCAGTGAGCACCGACCCCTTGCGATAATTTCGCCTTTAATAACCTTATACTATAACATCAGTTATATAAAAATCAAGAAAAATCTAGAGGAAATCATTGCTCTCTCCCGGAAACTTTCTTAAGCCTATCCAGAAAATTAGGATTAATTTTATATCCTAAGGATTCCGCTTTCTGCGCGTCTTCCCAACTCTTATTATATTCCCGCATTTCAAAATACATTACTGCCCGGTTATTGTAGGCTTCGGCATAGTTAGGATTAAGTTCTATAGCCTTGTTGTAGTCTCCAAGAGAACTAGCAAAATCACCCTGTTTTCTATATGCCAGGCCGCGGTTATTGAAGAGTTCGGCAAAAGCGGGATTGATCGCTATAGCTTTATTGAAGTCTTGGAGCGCCAGCTTAAGTTCCCCTTTAGTTTGATAAATCAGCCCTCGATTATTGTAGGCTTCGGCAAAAGCTGGCTTGAGCTCTATTGCTTTATTGTAATCTTGGAGTGCCAGTTTGAGTTCCCCTTTAGTTTGATAAGCCCGGGCGCGGTTGTAGTAGGCGTCGGCGAAATCAGGATTAATTTTTATAGCCTTGCTGTAGTCTTGAAAAGCCTGATCATAGTCACCTTGATCCTGATAAGCCAGGCCGCGGTTATTGTAGGTTTCAGCTAACTTAGGATTAATTTCTATAGTCTTATTGTAATCTTGAAAGGCCTGGCTGTAGTCACCCTGGCTTTGATAAACAATCCCGCGGCTGCAATAGGCTTTGGCGTAACGGGGATTGATTTCTATGGCTTTATTATAATGTATAATGGCGTTTTTAACATCCCCTTTATTAAAACAACTAAGCGCGAACTCGCTATGCGCATGTTCACTCCTAGGAGATATTTCCACCGTCTTCTTCCAGAATATATCCGGAGTCTTCCAGTCCTGGTTTCTTATAAGGGTACGGATAGAATAAGCAAGGATTAAAGATATGAGTATGCCTAAAAAGAGTTTCTTTAACCTCCCCCCTGCATAACGCTCATATCCAAGAGCAATAGCCATGCTTAGGGCTATTGAGGGGAAATAGAGATACCGTTCTGCTACTAGAGAGGATATCCAGATCGGACTATATGTAGGGGCAAGAAATAAGACAAAGATTCCCAAGGCAAAGAATAATTTCTTTGACCTTCTGAATAAAAAGAAAAGGCTTATTGCCAATAAAAGAAATAAA
>JAPLLP010000331.1:0-1900 GCA_026387515.1 Candidatus Omnitrophota bacterium
CCTACGATTATACCTTGGTACAATTGATTAATTTTGCTTCTTCCCTAGAATAGTAAATATGGAATATTTCTCCATGATCGCAAAATGGCTTTCCAATAAAGCTGCGCAACCATTCACTTGTTTCCTGGCATTTCTTATTATCCTGATCTGGGGTTTCTTTGGTCTGCCGCTGCATTTCAATGAAACCTGGCAACTTATCATCAGTACGGTTGCGGCGATTATTTCTATTGCCATGCTTTTTATCTTTTAAAACAGCCAAAATCGTCACACGATTGCGATTCAGCTTAAGCTTGACGAAATCATCCGCGCTACCAAAGGCGCGCATAACGAAATGATGGATATTGAAAAGCTAACTGATGAGGATTTGGCGAGGATTCAGAAAAAGTATGGCTTAATGGCTGAGAAAACCAAAGAAGACTTAAAACAAGGTAAGCTCGATACGCACACGCACGACATTAGCAAAGCAATTATCGAAGAAAAAAATTAACCACTTACACTTGAAACAGAACAGGAGGTTTACCGATGAAAACTAGATTTGTGGTAATGATGTTTTTGGCTATATTTACCATATCAGGATGTACCTATATTCAAAGATCCAAAAAAGCTGATGAATTAGAGATGGAGAATCAGAATTTAAAGAATCGGGTTGCTCAGCTTAAGAAGGAAAAAGCAAAAGAGATTCAGCATGTAAAGCAGAAAGACAAAGAACTTTCCGAACTTGAGAAAGCTAAACTGGATCTGGAAGAAGCCTTAAAGAAAGAAATAGGAGACTATAAAGCTAAGTTGGAGATGACTGAGCGTGGGTTAGTGATTACTTTCTTGTCAGAAGTATTTTTTGATTCCGGCAAAGATATAATCCGAGAAGATGGCAAGGAATCGATCCGCAGAGTAGCTGAAGTTTTAAACCGTGATGTCCTTAATTCCAACGTTGCCATTGAAGGCCATACTGATAATCAGTCGATTAAATATTCCGGCTGGAAGACAAACTGGGAGCTTTCATCGGCAAGGGCGTTAGCGGTATTGCATTATTTTGTTGATGATTGTAAGGTTGCGCCAACAAGGCTTTCTGCCAACGGCTACGGAGAATTCCGGCCGGTTGTAGTAAATGATATAGAAGAAAACATGCAGAAAAATCGTAGGGTTGAAATTGTTATATTGCCTTCTAAGATTCGTAAAATTACGAAGTAAGTATCCAATTAAATCTCTTGGTGCAACAATCTCCGGTTTCACAGGATAATAAAAATAAGTTAGCGTTAAGTTACTATTAAGAAAGAGGATAGATATTTTATACACACTTGCAGTTATTCTGGTTGTGCTTTGGATATTAGGGTTGGTTTCGTCATACACCATGGGCGGGCTTATCCACATCTTGCTCGTCATCGCCATTATCGTTATTGTTATGCGTGTCATCAGTGGCCGAAAAGCGCTTTAATCGCCACAAACTTTAAATGAGCCTTTTAACAAAGAATAAAAACAAAAAAGAGCGATATGAGAAAACTTACTTTATTGAGCTTAGTAGTTTTGATTTTAGTGACTTCACTTTTAGGATGTAACGCGGCCAGAGGCGCGGGAAAAGATATATCGGATACGGGGAAACACATTGAAAATATCGGTAAATAAATTGTAAAAGAAGACAAAGTATAAGGGAGATTAATATGCAAATTTTGTCTAAGAAATTAAAAAATTGGTTTAAAAATAGTGCCTATTTAAGTCTTGCTGTAATTTTTGTTTTTGTGGGATTGGGTTGTGCAAATACTCGTAAAACAACGAAAACAGAAACGGTAGTAATACAGTCAAATAATGCGCCGGTTAATGAAGTAGGGCAAAATACTGAAACAACAACATCTAGTGATCAACAAAATAGAGGGGTAGTGAATAAAACTGATATAACTACTACAAC
>JAPLLP010000331.1:1927-4509 GCA_026387515.1 Candidatus Omnitrophota bacterium
CCGGACATCCTGGAATTTTAAGTTCTACTGTTCATGCGATTGGTTGGGTTATTGCTTTACCATTTAGACTCGTTGGTGGTTTGATAGGATGGATTTTTTAAGAAAAAAACGGCTCTAAGCCCTGAATTTCCTTGATAATCGTCTTCTCTGGTCTTATAATACATACCTATAAATAGCGAGAGGTTTCCCCTCGACTCATGCGAGAGGGTCCCCGGTAAGCTACTATAAAATTACTCTCTAAACTCCACAATTTCTTACTATTTGCCCAAATCATACCTATAATAAGAACTGCTATTTAAGAGATACAGTTATTTCTAATACCTATTAGGGGAGCCATCTTTAACGAGGCCTTACAGCTAGCCGTAAGGCCTTTTTTATGCAAGTAAAATACTTGAAGAGGGTTTTTATTTGGTATAAGATAGTGAACAAGAAGGAGGTGGATGTTGGCAGGTATCGGGTTACCGTTGGCCGGCGATTTTAGCGCGGCAAAGATCTTCGCTTGGATCATTTTTGGCCTAATTGGATTTGCCGCTTTCCTGTATGGTAAAAAAAGTCAAACCTTACGGCCTATACTCATCGGGCTTGCCTTAATGATGTACCCCTATTTTATCTCAGGAACGTTTTTTCTTTATCTTGTCGGTATTGCCCTTACCGCGGCACTGTATTTCTGGCGGGAGTAGAAAGTAGTGGTTTAAGCAATAGTAGCCAGTTGCGAAACTCGTCCACTAAGGGGAGCCAGAGTGATGTCGACCACAGTTGCAATCTTGCGACTGTCGTTTCTATAGAAATAAGAGTTACTGGTTGAATGAAAGAAAGATGACTCTAGGAGGAATAATTTTATTATGACCCAAAAAAATCCTGATGTCGGAGCAGCTTTTGATGCCCAATACGATTCTCTTGTTATTGACGACAAAAATCCCAATATTTTTAAATCCTGGGCGGAAAATCATAAGGGGATTATCAATGAGTACCTGGCTAAAATTGATAGAAATGGGGCTTTCTTAGAAGCTGGTTGCGGGACAGGGTTTTGGTGTTTTTATGCGAGAAGCCATTACGATATTCAGCGTGTCATAGGTGTAGATGTGGCTCAAAATATTATCAAAAAACTTAGTAGGTTTAACTCCGATAAAATTACATTTATGTTAGATGATTTGAATAATTCTAAGTTGCCTGATAATTCTTTCGATATGCTCATAAGTCTTGGAGTGGTCGAGCATTTTAAAGAATCAAGGCCCATGCTGAAAACATTGCAGCGCATCATTAAGCCTAATGGCTATGCCATAATTAGCGTGCCAAATTGGTTGTGCGTACATCCTTTGACGAGGGTAATATTAAAGTTAACAGGAAATTGGAATTTAGGATATGAAAAATCTATCTCACCGCGTGGGTTAGCAAGATTAGTGCGTAGTGTTGGTTTTACTGTTATTGAATATGGGATTTTGCCCTCTGGCGAGATGTTCGGGTCCTTCTTAAATAGCTTACCTTTTATAGGGAGGTGTTTTAAAGTGTTAAGCTATTTTATTGAACGGCGCAATCGCCATTTTGGGTTTATTTCTTATGCTGTGTGTTCCAAATGAAATTGAAAGTACGCAGGAGTTAGGCATTATAATTTTTTAATGTTATTTTAATCTTAGTTTAATGTTGAATATGATAAATTATAGAAAAGGAGGAACATATGAAATTAACAAGGAAGGTGTTTTTTGGGTTAGCTGTATTAGGAATAATTGTTTTTCTATCTGGCGTATCATTCGCGGAAAATGCACCAGCGGCAGGAATAGATGCGTCAGCAAGGAAAGCAAAACACGAAGCTAGAATAAAGGTTCTGCAGGATTCTGCGGTTGCTCTTCAGCAGACCAGCCCTGATCTAGCAAAGAAATTGAGTGACCTTGTGAATGAAGATGCGAATGAATCAAAAGAGAAGGTGGAAGCCGGCAAAGAGAAAATAGCAAAAGATTCGCCAGAATGGAAAGCAAAGCATGATGCGAGAGTACAGCTTTTTAAAGACGCTGCAGCGGCTCTTCAACAAACACATCCAGATTTAGCAAAGAGCTTAGAGGAAATGACAGTAGCCAAGCATAAGACTGATATGCAGAAAACGGCCGGAGAAAAGAACGAGAAAGAGGAGGCCGGTGAAAAGGCAGAGCCCAAGGGGGACAAATAAGAATATAAAAGTATAGTAGGTATTATAGGGGCTGAACTTAAAACGTTTCAGCCCCTTTTTTGTTCACTAAATTGCTTATCACGGCGCGGGATATGATTTTCATTGCATAACCTATTGATAGTGTTAAAATTATACCGGTATGACTACAATGGAAAAGTGTAAAACGAATATCTATATTTTAATAGCGTTGCTGTCTTTTTTGTCCTGCGCAGGCTGCAGGCCAAAGCCAAAAGAAGCAAGGCTCACCAGGGTCAGCATTGCCTTCCAGAATTGGGTGGGATATGGGCCATTATACCTTGCTCAGGAGAAAGGTTTTTTTAAAGATGAGGGGATAGAACTAGTTTTTATAGATGAGCAGCTTGATGCTGCCAGAGGCGATGCCTTAAGGGCCGGTATGTTGGATTGTGAAGCCGGGACAATA
>JAPLLP010000331.1:4542-13124 GCA_026387515.1 Candidatus Omnitrophota bacterium
TACCCGTCGTAGCTGTTTTAGAAATAGATTATTCTTTCGGAGGAGATGGTATTGTAGCCACAAAGGATATCCAGACGCTGAAGGATCTAATCGGCAAGAGGGTGCTTTTTGCCAGAGACGACGTGGGTGAAACTATCATCTCATATTTATTTTATAAGAGCGGGTTATCTCTGAACGACTTGATTATTATCGCCCGGAGGCCGGAGGATGTAGCGCAGGCTTTTTTAAAGGGTGAAGCGGACGCGGTAGCAACCTGGGAACCCTGGCTATCTTCGGCGCTTGAACGCCCCGATAGCCATATTTTAGTTTCTTCCAAGGATGAGCCGGGGATAATAATTGATACCCTTAATATCCGCGAAGATATACTAAGGAATAACCCCGCCCTGGCGAAGGGGCTAATGCGCGGCTGGTTTAAGGCAATTGAGTACTATCAGCAAAATCCTCAAGAAGCAAGCGAAATTATCGCCAGGTATTATAATTTGACTCCCGAAGAATATAGAAAACAACTTGAAGGATTGAGGTGGTTGGCTTATGCGGACCAGCTTTCTTCAGAACGGTACGATGTCTGGGTGGATGTTTTTAACACCATAGCCGAGATTAAATTTACCAATGGCCGTATTTCCAAGAAACCGGATGTCCACAGCGCGCTAAATCAAGAACTGCTCAAAGGCCTTTATGAAAATAGCCACTAAAATAAGCTTCGCTTTCCTTATTGTCATAGTGATCCTTGCCACTACTGCTTCCACTGTCTTTTACATCATTTTTAAAAATAACCTAGAAAAAGAAATTAAAACGCGCTTAGCGGTAACTACTATTTCCAGGGTAAATAATATCAAGACATACCTTTATATGCTCAAGATTTCTGTGGGGCAGTTATCACAAAGTATCGTCTTGCAAGATTTTTTAATTATCCCTAAGGAGAGCAGCCAGAAAATTGAGGCCTTTAACCAAGCAATGGAGGAGTTGGTAAGGGCCAAGGAGTCCAATCTTTATATATATGAGTTTTTGTTATTGGATATAAACGGCAAGATTATCGCTTCTACCGACAAAAACAGCATTGGCTTGGATAAATCCTCGGATGCCTATTTTGTCGGTGCGCAAAAGCAAACCTATCTCAAAGATGCTTATTATGATGAGTTCCTTAAGAAATCTTTAATCGGGGCCTCAAGCCCGGTAATAAATAGCCAGACTGGCGAGTTTATCGGTGTATTGATGGCCAGGGTGGAGTTGGATGAGCTAAACGCGATAATTACCGAACGGACCGGGCTGGGAGAAAAAGGAGAGATTTATATTGTTAATAAATACGGATATATGATTACCCCTTCTTATTTCTTACAGGATACATTTTTAAAGCAAAAAGTGGATGTTGTTAAAGGCCAAGAAAAGGCGAACACCTACTTAAATTACCGCGGGGATAAAGTTTTAGGATTTCACGAATATATACCGGAGATGCAGTGGTTTATTTTGGCAGAACTGAATGCGCAGGAAGTATTTTCGCCTTTAGAAAAAATCTACAGGTTATTTTTACTCGTTTTTGGTTATATTACTAAGCCGATCCATAATCTACACCTGGGGACAGAATATATCGGTTCCGGAGACTTGGATTATAAGGTAGGCACGGCTGCGCAAGACGAAATTGGTCAGCTCTCCCGGTCGTTTGACAAGATGACTGAGAATTTAAAAAATTCTACTACCTCAATAGAAACGCTGCATCAGGAGATCGCCGAGAGAAAAAAGTTGGGGGAGGAATTGCGCGATAGCGTAATTAGATACCGCGCGCTTTACGATTCCAGCAAGGATGCGATAATGATACTAGACCCCGATCAAGGATTCATTGCCGGCAATCCGGCTACTATAGCCATGTTCGGCTGCAGGGATGAAGCAGAGTTTATAAATCAAACCCTTGCCAGCATGTCTCCCGAATGCCAGCCTGACGGAAGTCTTTCTCTTGTCAAGTCCCGGCAGATGATGGCTACGGCAATGGAGAAAGGCGTAAATTTTTTTGAATGGACACATAAACGCATGGATGGGGGAGAGTTTTTCGCCACTGTCTTATTTACCAAGATGAAATTAAAGGAGAGCGAACTATTGCAGGCTACAGTGAGAGATATTACAGAGGCTAAAGTTAACCAGGATAGAATCCGCAAGGCAGCCGAAGAATGGCAGATGACCTTTGATTCTATTTCTGAATTAGTTTTTATTGAGGACACCGATTACACCATTGTAAAAGTAAATAAGGCTTTTTGCAACGCGATTAAGCTTGAGCCGGAAGAGATAATAGGCAAGAAATGTTATGAAGTGTTGCATAGGTCCGATAAGCCCTGGCCGGGATGTCCCTTTGGCAAAAGCCTAGATGATAAAACTAGCCACTCGCAGGAAGTATATGACCCCCGGATAGGGATTCCGCTTTTAGTGAGTATTTCTCCGCTTCTTGACCATAAAGGGAAAATGCTGGGAGCCGTCCATATCGCCAAGGATATCTCTGAGATCAAGCAGCACAGAGAGCAGCTTGAGCAATATTCACGTGACCTCGAGAAGGCCTTAAATATAAGGTCGGAGTTTACTTCTACTGTTTCTCATGAATTACGCACTCCTTTAGGGCCGATTAAAGAAGGGGTAAGTATTATTTTGGATGGCCTGGTAGGCGAGATTAATGAGGAACAAAGAGACATGCTTACTACGGTCAAGAGAAACGCCGAGCGCTTAAACCGGCTGATCAATAATGTGCTGGAGCTGCAAAAATTAGAATCCGGGAAGATGCCGTTTGATGCTAAGGATAACGACATAAACGAGGTGGTTTCCGAAGTGCATCAGGCAATGGTCCTGATGACCAACCGCAAAGGCTTGGGTTTTTCACTCCAGCTGCAGCAGGGCCTGCCCCTTATCCGGTTCGACCGGGATAAGATTACGCAGGTTGTGACGAATTTAGTCAACAATGCCATAAAATTTACCGAAAAAGGCGAGATAACGATCATGACCCTTAAGGAAGAGAACGCTGTTCATGTCATGGTTAAGGATACTGGCCCGGGAATAAAAGAAGAAGATCTTCTCCGGCTCTTCCAGAGTTTCCAGCGGCTGGACACGGCCAAAGGAAAGAAAGTGGAAGGAACGGGTTTAGGGCTGGCTATCTCCAAAGAAATTATCAGGATGCACCATGGAAAGATCTGGGTTGAATCAAAGTTTGGCAAAGGCTCTATTTTTCATTTTTCTTTACCCGTAATAGAACGGAGGGCTTAAGGTGGCTAAGAAAATTTTAATTATAGATGACGAGCCGGATGTGGCAAAGATGCTGGTGCTTAGGCTAAAGGCTAAAGGGTACGAGGTTTCTGTTAGCGCGGACGCAAAGGAAGGTTTAGCCGCCCTTGAGGCGTTCAGGCCGGATTTGTTGCTTCTTGATTACCATCTTTCTGATATGCTTGCGCCAATTTTTGTCCAAGAGATGCGGGCCAAAGGATTAGGGCAGATACCCGTTATCTTGATAACCGCTACGACTGAATCTGTCACTAAAAAGGCCCAAGAATGTTCGGCGGCGGATTATATTTTGAAACCGATTGAGCCTGAAGAGCTGTATGAGAAAGTAAGCAAATATCTGTCAGCATCGGCTTGACATTGTTTTTCCCGGTGGTATAATAAAGTATAAAATTTGGTAGAGCGCGACTGGTGGTCAACATGGGAAACCATGAGGAAGCGCTTGGCAAAGAGACAATAAAACCGTACACCTGGGTTTTTAACCCGGGTGTTTTTCTTTTTATGGAGGGCATTAAAATGTTTGCTAGAGGAAGATGGGATAAGACGATAGACGTAAGGGATTTTATCAATAGAAATTATACTCCTTACGATGGCGATGAATCATTCTTAAAGAGCCCTACTCCGAGAACAAGGGCCTTGTGGAAAAAATGCCTGAATCTGTTCGAGCAGGAAAGAAAAAAAGGCGGAGTCTACGGTATAGACACAGAAACCGTATCTACCATAACCGCTCATAAGCCCGGTTATATAGACGAGAAGCTTGAGATTATCAAGGGGCTGCAGACAGACCAGCCTTTAAAAAGGGCTATTAAGCCCTTAGGGGGGATCCGGCTTGTTGAAACAGCCTGCCAGGATTACGGCTACAAACTAAGCCCGTGGATTAAAGAGATATATACCGCCTGCCGGATAATTATTCTCGAGGCAGGATAATCGGTGATTTTAGGCGAGTAGCGCTTTATGGTATTGATAAACTCATTGCGACAAAGCATAATGATAAGCTGATACTTGAAGATCGCTCTACCCAGGAGGCCATAAGGCTAAGAGGCGAGATCGCGGAACAGATTACGGCGCTTAAGGACATCATTACTCTGGGCAATATTTACGGTTTTGATCTTTCCAGGCCTGCGGAAAGTTCCCGGGAGGCCGTACAGTGGACGTATCTTGCTTATCTGGCTGCGATAAAAGAACAGGACGGCGCTGCCATGAGCCTCGGTAGCGTAAGTAATTTCTTTGACATATACATTGAAAATGACCTAAGGCAGGGCCTGATCACGGAAGAAGAGGCCCAGGAGTTGATAGATGACTTCGTGATCAAGCTGCGCCTGGTAAGGCATCTGCGCACCAAGTCCTATTCAGAGATATTTGCCGGAGACCCGGTGTGGATCACGGAGAGTATCGGCGGCGTAGGGATAGACGGAAGGCATAAAGTAACCAAAAGCTCTTACAGATTTCTGCAGACGCTTTTTAATTTAGGGCCCGCGCCTGAGCCTAATCTTACCGTGCTCTGGTCAAGCCGGCTTCCCGACGCATTTAAGGATTTTTGCACCCAGGTCTCCATAAGCACCAGCTCTATCCAGTATGAGAACGATGATATGATGCGGCTTATCGGCGGTGATGATTACAGTATATCCTGCTGTGTTTCTTTGTTAAAAAACGGCAGCGAAATACAGTATTTCGGGGCTCGCTGTAACCTGCCCAAAGTGCTTCTCTATGCCTTAAACGAAGGACGGGATGAAATAAGCGGCGAAAAAGTTGTGCCGGATATAGCGCCTATCCGCTCTAACCCTTTGGATCATAATGAAGTGAAAGAGAAGTTCCTGCAGGTTTTAAGGTGGACTGTTAAGACCTATGCTGAGGCGTTGAATATTATCCATTCTGCGCACGACACCTATTATTATGAACGCGCCGAGATGGCGCTCTTGGATACGGAACTGACCCGCTACATGGCTTTTGGTATAGCAGGGCTCTCGGTAATCGCGGATTCTTTAAGCGCCATACGTTACGCCAAGGTGAGGGTATTGAGAAATAAGAAGAATCTGACCGCCTCATTTAAAATCGAGGGAGATTTCCCTAAATTCGGCAATGACGATGACAGGGTTGACGGAAGGGCGGTTGACCTGGTAAGCTTATTTCTGGCAGAAGTAAAGAAACACAAGCTCTATAGAGATTCAGTTCCGGCGATATCCATTTTAACCATAACCTCAAACGTGATGTATGGGGAAAAAACAGGCTCAACCCCTGACGGCAGGTTAAAGGGCGTGCCTTTTGCCCCGGGCGCCAACCCCATGCACGGCAGAGACGAAAACGGGATCGTTGCCTCGCTTAATTCAGTAGCCTCTATTCCCTATACCGAATGCCATCTCAAATTTGAAATGGCTGCTCGACGGATATTTTCTCAAGGGCGCCCACCATTTGAACGTTAATGTCATAGACAAGAAGACGCTCAAAGACGCGATCAAGCATCCGCATAAGTATCCCCAACTTACTATCCGGGTATCAGGCTACGCGGTGCATTTTAATAAATTATCCACCCAGCAGCAGAAAGAGGTTTTGGCCAGGACATTTCATGAAAATATGTAAAGAAAAAGAAATCACAGGGAATATTCACTCGTTCGAGACATTCGGCACTCACGAGGGCCCGGGTATCAGACTTGTAGTTTTTCTGCAAGGCTGTCGCGCACGCTGCCTTTGGTGCCATAATCCGGACACATGGCAGGAAGGCGCCGGAAAATATATAGGCGTTGGAGAAATAATGGTCAGGCTGAATAAATGCCTGCCTTATATCATGTCTTCCAAGGGAGGGATAACTGTTTCAGGGGGGGAGCCGCTTTTACAGATAGATTTTCTACTTGAGTTGTTCCGGATGTGTAAAGAAATAAAAGTGCATACGGCCATAGATACAAGCGCGTTTTATAACCCGCCTGACGAACCGAAGTTACCCGCGCTCTTAGCTTTAACAGACCTTTTAATAGTGGACATAAAGGCGGCGAATAAAAAATTACATAAACGGCTCACCTCAAGAAACCTGGAGCAGGTGACGCGGTTTATTGATCTGCTCGAGGATAAGAAAAAGCAATACTGGATACGCTATTGTCTGACCCCGGGGTTAAATGATGCGGAAGGGGATTTAAAGGAATTAGGTAAGTTAACTCGCGGCCTGCGCCATTGTAAAATTTTTGAGTTTCTGCCATATCACATTCTCGGTAAATATAAATGGGAACACCTGGGTTTGGCCTATCCCCTTAAAGACACAAGGGCAGCTACGCAGAAGGACATAAAAAGGGCCGAGAGGATAAGTATTAGTTAGGGGGGGATATGCGTAAAAAAATATTGGTTTTATCCGGCAGCCCTAAAAAGAACGGCAACACCGCGTCGCTGGTCCGTTGGTTTATTGCAGGCGCGCGTTCAAAAGGGGCTCGCGTTACTCTTGTCCATACCGCAAGCCTTAAATACAAGTCTTATGGTTGTACCTCTTGCCGGGCTTGCCAGAAACTCCAGTCATATGAGTGCGTAATTTCTGATGAGGCAAGCCCTATCATTAAAAGAATGGCAAAAGAGGATGTTATCGTATTTGCGACGCCGCTTTATTTCTTTGGCGCAAGCGCCCAACTTAAGTTAGTTTTTGACAGGATGTTTTCGCTTTACAAGTGGGATAACCAAACCGGAGAGATTGCCACGCCTTTAAAGGGCAAGATGCTTGTTTTGATAGCTAGCGCCTTTGAGAATGTGGGATTAGATGCTCTGGAAATGCCTTTTAAGTTAACCGCAGATTATACCGGTATGAAGTTTGAGTCTTTGCTTGTGCCGAATGCCGGCATCTCCGGAGATATAAAGAATAATGCCTCAATCCGCAATAAAGCGATGTTACTAGGTAAGAAGGCGAGTTTGACTTATTGACCCTCTGTGATAAAATATATACTGCTTTGTGCGACACCCCGCGCTAAGCGTATCACCCCCAATCCTATCGGATGGATTGGGGTTCGCATTGCGAAGGAGAAATAGTGAAAAAAATATTGTGTATCGCGTTAATGCTTTTTTTCCCCGTGGCCGTGTTACAGGCGGCGGGTGAGTGGGAGAAGCAGGGTAATTTCTATTTTCTTACCAAAAAGACCAGACAGAATTTTAGCGCAACCGGGGCAGGGGCGAATAAGTTTGTCACTAAATACCTGACTTACGACGGCTTAGACTTTTTGGTGCGGGGAGCGGATGATTGGAAGGATTACGGTAGGCTAAACCTTGAAGGCAATAATTTGTTTCTTTTGCCTATGCGCCCAGGTATAAAAGCGGAGGAAGTGCATTTTCTCTCAGGAGGTAACTTCGGTAATAGCTATAAGCATGACCAGTTATTGAGTTTATACGGAGACAACTATTATTACGCCGTTATCACGGTTATCTTTGTCTATCAGGATGGTATTTACAAAGCTCTTTCCGTGCCTGTCTTCTGGGATTGGTTTCATCTGGGGCAGAGAGGATGGTCTAAGGACGGAGCAAGCGTTAAATATATAGGTAATAATCCTGCGCGCAAGGATTGCAGCATATACCATATGAGTTTTGTTAATCCCCGACCAGCGCAGCCGCTCAAGGATATTTTGGTTACTGATAGTTGGTTGAGCGACTTTCCTTTTTCGGAGATATTTGCGGTAACCCTTAAATCCAGCGATACTATGGAAGCAATGCCAAGAGAGGGTCGTCAATTCAAACCCTCCATTAACAGTGCGGCCTTGGAGCCTGGCGATAAAAGGACAGAGTGGATGTTTAGTAGCGATTTTGATGGGTGGGTGGCGGGATGTTCCGGGAATTGGGATGTTGAGCCCTTTTGGCAGGCGGATAGTTTTGCAAGAAAAGGGGTATTGGTTATCCCTGCCTGTAACTGGGGAGGGGATAAATTCAGTTGGATTGAGAAAAAAGTCGCTTTTCCTGAATGGGGTAGGATAAAGTTAGGGTTTTTACGTCACAGCGCGGTATATAGCGAATTGGACAAAGTATGGAGCGATGGTTTGTTAAGAGTTATCGTGAGGGGGACGGCTGGCCAAGAAACGGTTTATGATAAACTTTACAGCGGAGAATGGAGTATGGAGGAAGCTGATCTTTCGCGCTACAAGGGCCAGACTGCAATCATCAGATTCGAGAATCACGGGGGAGGCCGCATTCGCCTCAGCCAGACCACCTCTGCCGCTTGCGACGGTGAAGATGCTGTTATAGATGATATTCGCCTGATAAAGGGTTAAGAAAAGGTAAGTTTTTTTACTGTAAAGTAGGTAATGGTAAAGATCCCCGCTTCAATGACCACCGTAGCAACTGCCGCCCCTACGTAAGAAAAACCATATATTAAGAGG
>JAPLLP010000281.1 GCA_026387515.1 Candidatus Omnitrophota bacterium
GTACACATCTGCCCCTGGTTTAAGAATATCGAACATAGAGATCCATTGACCGCCAATTCCAGATCCGCGTCTTTTAGGATTACACCCGCGGATTTGCCTCCCAATTCCATAACTAATTTTTTTGTTTGCCTTGCCGCGTATCCCACGATCTGCTTACCCACTTCATTACTTCCGGTAAATGAGATCATATCCACGCGTTTATCTGTGCAAAGCAATTCTCCTATCTGCCCGCCGCTACCATTAATAATATTCACCACGCCCCCGGGCAAGCCCGCTTCCCGGATGATACGCGCTAATTCCAGGGCGGTCAAGGGAGTAAGGCTTGAGGGTTTTAAGATAACGGTATTCCCCGCTGCCAAAGCTTGGGCCAATTTCCAAGAAGCGATAATCAAAGGATAATTCCAGGGAACGATTAAAACTACCACGCCTTGAGGTTGACGCTGGAGCTTACTATGCACCTGCGGCAGGACATTTATCGTCTCTTGCCGTAAATAAGCTTCTAGATTATTAGCAAAATATTCGAAGGTCTTGGCCGCGCTAGGCACATCCATGAAGGTTGATTCTTTAATCGGTTTGCCGGTATTGAGAGTTTCTAACCTGGCCAGCTCTCCTGCGCTATCCAGGATGCCTTGGGCCACTTTAAGCAGAAAACCCTTGCGTTCTGCCAGAGAAATATCCTTCCAGGGGCCTTTATCAAAAGCCTGTCGTGCGCAGGACAAAACCGTCTCAACACAGGCCTCATCCGCAAGCGCAACTTGGGCAAAGGGTTCGGCCGTGCAGGGATTAATAACCTTCTGCCTGGAGTTAGATTCCCAGGATTTGCCGTCAATAAATAATGGGTAATAATCAGGCATTATTTTGTCTTTAAGGTATCCGAATCGATCTTCCATGAACCATCCTCTTTTACCAAGGATGCTTCGCCGGTAAGCTCAGGATGGCCCGTTCTTGCATAAAGTACGGTAGCGGCGCCATCTCTAATATCTATTTTCTTGACCTCAAGCTCAGATACGCCAAATGAAGTAGCCTGAATAACGCTAAAGATACTGGCTTTTAAAGCATCCGGAGTATTCCTCATCTTAGGCAACTTCATCCTGGCTAATTTTCCTAAAGAGGCGTATTTTTGATTCACCCGTTCATAATCATCGTAGGTTGCGCAGGCATTTTTTTCGCGCAGGTATGATTTATAGATATTGGTTACCTCATCCTCTAGAGGAGAAGAGAAAGACTTGCCCAGGCAACAGGCAACAAGCATAAACCCTAATAATAAAGTCAAAAAGTATCGCGGCATCATCAATCGCTCCTTTATCATTTGATTTTTACAGCTTTAAACAATTCGAACAACCGGGAAAAAGGCACGTACCAACGAGAAAGCTTCCCCAGGTCACCTTTTAGTTTCATCTTCCCTTGTGTAGTAGCCACAAAAGGGTCGAGCTTGCCCAGGAATACTAATTCCCAGATCTCCGCCGGGGCAGAGATAATAAACGGCGCGTCCTGGTCAAATTCTAAAGACAAAACCCTTCCTTTCTCAAAATTGAACTTGTATATACGGTTATCGCCGTCAATCTTGATGACAAGCTTTAAAGTCAGATCCATCTCCTGGCCTTTTTTGGCAATAAACTCATCCTGGTTCACCAGATCTACGATTGCCTGTATATGTTCCCTGGAAAACATAGGATAGATATCGGACTTGCGGGCCAAGTCTTCTTTGAATGCCGCGTCAAGGCCATCGAGCACCCCCTTATCAAACAATCTGGCTGTAGCCGCCACCTTTACCGCCTCTTCCAGCGCATCAACCAGATCAAGTCCTTTTTTAAACTCGTCGGCGATAGCGTTCTTAAGGCCTCGATCACAAGTTGCGGTTTGGTAACACTAGGGGTCTCCTGAGGCACGACCGGCACATTTCCTAGATAGATCCTGCTTTCAAAAGTCAAAGCCTTGAGTTCTGAATAAACCGCAAAGTATCCGTTGACTAACGGCGGGTGGCAATGGATTACGGTTTTAGCGGAAAAATTCTTATAGACCAGTCTATGTAAGGGAAATTCCGTACTCAGGCGCCCCCCCGTTTCCTCTTTAGTGATATCGACCTTGATGATATCATCTTCTTTTAAATTACCTAAAGATGTACCGGTAGCGGTGATCAAGATCGTGTCTTCATTGACCCTGGCGCTTAAATTTCCGGAGGTAGCCGCCACTAAACGTAAATCCGCCAATTTCTTTCCAGTGTTGATAATTTGGCTTTTGATCTCTTTATCGCGGCCGAATATCATGGTTTAATCTCCATATGGATATGCCTGGTGATCAATTTATACGGCGTAATATCAAATGCCGGGTAATAACCCTTAACCCCTTTGGGCGCCAGGCGCACCCCCCGGTAAAACAACATTTCTTTATCCGGACGGATCTCGATCTTTATGTCTGCGCCGCATTGAACCCCTGACGGCGGAGGACATAACACATAAAAGGGAATATTAAAATGCCGGGCTAAAATGGCGATCTGATATGTGCCTACTTTATTTGCGATATCGCCGTTTAGGGCCAAGTGGTCCGCTCCCACAATAACCTTGCTGATTTTTCTCTCGGACATGACTTCGGCTGCCATATTATCCGTGATGATGGTAATGTCAAAGCCTGACCTTTTTAATTCCCAGGCAGTTAAACGCGAACCTTGTAAATAGGGCCGGGTCTCGGTAGCAAAGAAACTTACTTTTTTATTTTTAAGCCTGGCGAATTCTCCGATCAAAGGCATTGAGCCGCTGATATTGCAATGGGTCAGGACGACATCGCCGTCTTTAAGCAACTCTGCCGCGGCTTGCGCTTGTTTAACGCGCGCGTTTTTAAGTGTATCTAAAAACCCTAAGATGCTCATTTGAAGAGGAATTCCGCTTTTCTGCCAACCCAGGACCATTTCAGTCAAATACCTAAAAGACAAGGTGGGACGGGTAGCATTAAGCGCCGCGGCTACTTTAGCGAGGTCCTTCTTTTGCCTTAATGCCTGAAGAAAAGTGTAAAACACCAGGATGACCTGCCCCACGGCGCGCGTCTTCATCTCTTTGATCGCCTTGCACGCCTGCTGGTAATTCGCCGCCTTTATATAGTTAAGCTTCTGCGGCAGGAGAGTCTCATCCAGGATATAGATTATGCCTTTTTTATATTGGATCGGCCAGAAAAGCGGGGAAAATTTCATTTTCCTTCCATTTTTTTCACGGCTGCCAAGGCAACCGTAATCAGATTCGACTCGGCCATATAATACATGGGATTCATAAAACCCATCTCGCCGGTAATCACGTTATCGCTCACCGCCAGGATTGAGGCTGCTTTTACTTTATGCAGCTGACAGATAGTTAAAAGCGTAGAGGAAACCATATCCACAACGATAGCGCCTTCTTTACGCTTGGCCTCAACGATCTCTCTGGTTTCGCGTAGGAGCGCATCGGTAGTCCAGGCAGTGCCGCGATGCACCTTTAGCCCCATGCCTTTAGCTACTTCGAACAAGGTATCGGAAATCTTCTTATCGGCAAGGGTTTGGAACTTGCCATCCACATAATAGGGCGTAACGCCGTCACCGCGAATAACTTTATCCACTACCATCAAATCGCCCACTCCGATATTCTCATCAAGCGCGCCGCAGGTTCCGATGCGGATAATATTCTCTATGCCGGAGTTACACATGACCTCGGTAGTAATAGAGGTGTCGGTAGAAAACCTGCCTCCGTTAATCCCGGTGATCTTTATCCCCTGATAAGTTCCGGTGTACATGGTGTATTCCATAAAGGAAAAATTACGCACCGGATTCTCAATTTTTTTCATCAAAACTTCCAACCGGTCCTTGGGCCCGGGGACAATAGCGTATTTACCCACATCCTCCGGCCTTAGCTGTACCATAGCGGTCAAATCTTTTCCCGTCAAATGAACCTCTTTTTGCATCTGCATCGCTATTCTCCTTGTAATAATTTCTCTAAATTACCACCTAAAATATTTTCTTTATCCTTTTTGCTGATGCTTAAAGAGCGTACGGAGGCAATTGAACCCTGGATATCCTTTTTTGCCGGCCAGTCGCTGCCCCATAAGATATGTTCTGGGCCAAACAACTCCAGCGCCGATTCCAGGTTCGCCTTGGTCTTATCGCCGCTGGTATCCACATAAATGCGCTTTAGATAATCCGTAGGGTTGCTTTTCAGGTCTTTGACAAAGTTTATCGAGCGCAGCATCTGATAGGTAGTGTCAAATCGATGGGATAAAAACGGGGTTACCCCGCCAAAATAAGCGAAGATAAATTTTATCTTAGAAAATTCCTCCAGCACCCCTGACATTAATAATTTTCCGATTGAGATAGTCGTATCAAAGACGTATTCAATCACCGGGGTTAAAAGCGGATCCTTGACCCGTTCATAGCCAATAGGATTGACGATCTGGGAATGCACAAATACGGGGATATTTTTCTCCAATGCCTGTTCATATACGGGAAAAAACATTTTGTCATCAAGATACACGCCATCATAGCTGGTAGCTAACGAAATCGCCTGAAAGCCCAGCTCCTCGCTTACGCGCTTCAATTCAGAAAGCATTGCCTGCGGGACACCCACCGGCAAAACAGCGGCTCCAATAAACTTATCCGGATAACGCCTAAGAATTTGCGCGACATTATCATTATAGACCCTGGCCACTTCTTTTTGCCCGCCCAATTTCAGGTGCGCATCGGAAGTGGGATAGCTAAGCACGGCTTTATCAATGCCGGCATCAGCCATCATCTTAACCTGGGCCTCAATATCTCCCCAGCCCTTATGGAAAAAATGGGCGTTAGTGATTATCTCTTGCGGTAACCAGTGGCTGTGGCTGTCGATCATTCTCATGCTGAAAGTTTGCTTAAGAATACACTTATCTTATCTTTAAAAAGCGGCTCAGACTCATAAAAACAACTATTATGCCCGCCTCTAGCCCCCAGAAAATCCTTAGGACCGGCGGCATCTTCGTATAACTTCCTGCCCAGCCTGAAAGGAATGATCTCATCGTTAAAACTATTTTAATCCTGGTTGCCGAATCCCAACGGCTGGAAAATATCCAATGAGGTATAAAAGGATAAATGATCTTAATCATATCGCTGGCGCTAGTAAAAGAACTCTCCACAATCAACCCTGCCAGCTTATGCCTGGCAGCCAGGTGGATAATTACCGCTCCACCCAAGGATTCCCCGTAACCTATTAATTTATCGGCGGTTATACCCTTAGCTAAAAGATAATCGTAGGCCCCCTGGACATCAAGATACAGGCCGCTTTCGGAAGGATTGCCCTTACTTTTTCCGTATCCCCGGTAATCAAAGAGAAAAACATTACAACCAAGCTGGTGGAAGAATTTTGCTTTCTCTAGTCGGTGGCTGATATTCCCGGCATTACCGTGGCAAAAAAGTATGGTAAAGCGCGAGTCTTTTGCCGGCAGAAACCATCCGGATAGCTCCACATTATCCGGAGCCTTAAAAGCCGCATCCTGGTAATCCAGGTTATAATCTTTAGGCTGATATTCAATTCCTCTGTCGGGATAGAAGAGGCTACGCTGCTCAATATAGCGGAGATAGGCAAAGATAAAACCCAGGAAGATAACTAATACCCATAAAGGAAATAGGCACCGATAGCACATACGCGATTATTGCTTAATTGCTTTCTCTTCAAGAATGCGCTTAGTCATTTCCTGCTCGTAAGCGTCCTTGATATTATCTAATCCGGACCTGCCTGTTTCTTTCAATATCGCCTTCTCTATGGCCTTTAATTTTATTTCCAGAAAATAGTATTCGCTTTTCAGATCTTTGCCTTCATACTTTAAACCTAAGGCTTCTATCTCTTTATTCAGTATGTAGGTCTGAAATTCCGCGATGAATTTCTGGGACTTTTTAGCCTTATCCTCTTTTTTAAGCTCTTTTAATAAAAAGCGGTCGATATCCAATTGGGTAAACTTACGCTCTGTCTTATCCAGGGCCTCTTTGGTAGTCTTATATAACCAGACCAGATAGCGTTTTTTGAGGTTCCTGATATCCCTTTTATCCATGGTTTATTTATAATTGCGCTAGTTCTACATCATCAAAATATAGTGTCCCTTTTGCCGGGGGCAAAGGTTCAAACTGGTAGCTCTTTAACGGAAAATCGAGCGCCGCATTTTTATCCGCGTTGTCCGGCTGCCAATCCCCGCGGACGAAGAAATCCTTAAAAGGGACAACCGTCTTTTTCCATCCCTTGAAATCATCGGTAACCATAAAACGCCATATTTCATTACCGTTATCCTTGATATCAATAGCAACCTTAGTCTTTGAGTCTTGGCCATACATATAAAAAGATATGGCATTATATTTTTTCCAATCAATATCCTGAGGCTTTACCTGCCAGGTAGCGTTTTTGGCATCCAGGCCAAAACCCTTGGCTATATACATATAGCC
>JAPLLP010000196.1 GCA_026387515.1 Candidatus Omnitrophota bacterium
AGGGTTGTGTTCTGGGCTGTCTCTGAGGATGCCCTGCAGTAATTCTTCGGAATTTTTATAATTATTTTGCCTGCGTAGTACCTCGGCCTTGATCCATAAGGCATCGATATTATCCGGCTCAAAAATCAAGATTTGTTCGCTGTTCTGAAAAGCCTGGTTGTCTTTGCGGTTTTTTAGGAGTTTGAGCGTGTCGGTGATCAGCGCGTCTTTCGGGTATGATTTAAGGCGCGCTCCGAGGGCATGGCCTTTTATTAAAGATGGTATGATCAGCCGCCCCCCTGCGTTAAGGCAGGCGATTAGATACAGGGAAAGCAATATTTCTAAAATCAGTAAATATGCCCTTGTTTTCATCGTATACCTATTACCTAAGCGGTGTTCGTTATGCTGTAGGTGGATTCGAGGGTTTTGACTAAATCTACTAATACGGAATTAACCGGGGCGGGGATGCCTAGTTCCTGGGCCTGGCGGACAATGACACCGTTTATATAATCTATCTCCGTGCGTTTTTTGCGTAATATATCTTGCAGCATTGAGGAGATGTTCGCCGAAGTTGCCTCGCAGACTGCCTCGACCTTGGCCAGGGGGTCATCGTAAATAAGTTTTATGCGTTTTCTTTTGACTATCCGGGTTGCCTCACTCACCGCCTCACGTAGTACCCTGCGCGTGCCTTCAGATTCCAATAATTTGCCGTTTTTAAGGCGGGTGATCGCGGTAAGCGCGTTTATGCCTACATTGATGATCAGTTTTGACCATAAGAGCCCTTTTATGTCGCGGGAGATGCGGGTTTCCAATCCCACCTTGTTGAATATTTCTCGGACATAGCGCATTTCTACCGGTATTTTTCCGTCGAGCCTGCCAATAATCGTCTCTCCGCGGCCGGCGTGTCGCACCTTGCCCGTATCTAGAAGGGTTGCTCCTAAACTGGTTACACCACCGATTACCTTGTCATTGCCTACTACCTCCGCGATAACTTCGATATTTCCTATGCCGTTCTGCAGGGTAACGATTCTGGTATCTTCTCCTATAAGGGGTTTGGCCAGGACTATGGCGTCTTTGGTGTCATAGGACTTTACCGTGATAATCACCAGGTCTATGTCTTTTAGGTCTTTTGTTTCACTTGTAGCTTGTACCTTGGCCTGCCAATTTCCGGATACGCCCTCTATGTATATTCCTTGATGGTTTAACTTTTGCGCGCGCGTCTTATCTTTATCCAGGAGCCAGACCTCTTCCTTGGATTTTGATAAAAATGCCGCCAGAAGGCAGCCGATAGCTCCCGGTCCAACAATTATTATTTTCATAGTATTTTGTTTTGGGACAGTCCCCTTCAAGACCACTAACGGTATAGCTCTGCGGGGACAGTCCCTTCTATAGTATTATTTTACCGCAGGTTCAAAACTTCGCAACTGTTTTAATACCCTTTCAGACCTGAAATCTTTCTCCAGATGAAAATTAAAAAAAGCGTTGAGGATCTGGTTTAGTTCTTTTTTGATTTCCGGGTTCAGGCCTAGATTCAGGTTGACTTTCAGGTTATTCTTTTGTATATGCAGTATCGAGGCGACGGTGCCCCGGAAGATAGTGCGCGCGTGCGTATCTTTGGGGAAGCACCTGGCGCAAAGGAGTCCTCCCTGGGAGAGGCTGAATTTCGCCTCTTGCGTTATCCTGGTGCCGCAGGAAACACAGGATTCAAAGTGGGGCTCGAATCCCGAGAGGGTCAGGAGTTTTATCTTGAATATCAGGATGATCTTTTCGGTATGGCTATGGTTGGATTCCAACGCTTCCAGGGTTTCTTTGGCCAGATCAAATATGGCTTCGTTTTTGTCTTCCTGGGGCATAACGCTAGCGATAAGCTCGGTCATAAGGATGGCGTTCGCACTCCTTATTATATCTGTGCGTACAGCGGTATAGTTATATTTTAAGTCGCACTGGCTGACCAGATGCAGCGCGGAATTCCTTTTCTTGTAAAAAATAATATCATTAAACGAGTAGGGCTCCAGAGTGCTTGCAAATTTAGACGGTTCAGTCCTTATGCCTTTTAAGAGCCCGCTTATCTTGCCGAAATCGCGGGTATAGAAATCCACTATTAAGGAAGTCTCCCGGAAATCGCGTTTATTAAGGACAATGGCTTCGGTTTTAGGGATGGACATATTTTGAGCAAAGAAACTCTTGTTTGCGCTGCATTTTTAATCTGTCTTTTTGGGTGTGGTCATCGTAACCGATCAGATGCAGCAGCCCGTGAATTACGTAAAGAAGTGTTTCGTGGGAGTAGCTAGTCCGGTATATTTTTGATTGGCGTATTGCCGTGTCCGTTGAGACTGCTATATCCGCCACGATCTCGTTCTTGTCTTCTGATAAGTCAAAGGATATTACGTCGGTTGGGCCGGATTTTTTAAAATAGCGCCGGTTAAGCTCCTTTATTTTCTTGTCGTTTACAAAACAAACGCTGATTCTCCCCGGTTTTTTAATACCTTCGGATGAAAGAGTTCTAAGAATAGCTTTTTTTATCCTCTTCGGATTGATAGGGATTTTGGACTGGAGATTTTTTATGGCTATTTCCATTTTTGACCTGTTCCGGATATGTTATGCGGCCGTGATAGATGCCTCCTAAGATATGGATGAAGACCGCGGAGATCTTTTCCAAGTCTTTTAATGTCAGATCGCAGGCATCCAGCTGTCCGTCGATAAACTTGTTATTTATTACTTTATGCACCAGGTCTTCTATGTTTGACTGCGTCGGTTCCTTTAGGGTGCGCGTGGCTGCCTCCGCGGAATCCGCCAGGAGCACTATCGCGGTTTCTTTGGTATTGGGCTTGGGGCCGGGATAGCGGAATCCCTCTTCTTTTACGTCATCTTTGTCCTCCATGACACCTCTTGGTCTTCTTCTTTACCCTCTAATGCTCGCCGGTAAAAATAATAAACCAGACTTTTACCGTGGTGCTGTTGGATAAAATCCATGATCCGCTGGCTTAGTTTATATTTTTTGGCTAGGTCCAGGCCCTCCTTAACATGATTCATGATCACTAGCTTGCTCATGGTGGGGGAAAGTTCATCGTGGATATTCTCATTGTTGCCTTGATTTTCGCTGAAATAATCAGGCTTAGAGAGTTTCCCTATGTCATGGTAGTATGCCCCAACGCGGGCCAAGAGCGCGTGTGCCCCTACGGCCTTAGCTGCCGCATCCGAGAGGTTTCCCACAACCAGGCTGTGGTGGAATGTGCCGGGAGCCTCTTTTACCAGTTGTTGCAGCAATGGCTGATTAAAATCTGCCAGCTCAAGCAGGCTTATATCGGTTACTGTGTTGAATAGGTATTCGAAAATAGGCAGCGTGCCCAGGGTAATAAAGCTGCAGGCAATGCCGTTTAAGAAGAGGGTTAAATAATTTTCCCAGTGGTTCATCGCCGATTGGCTGATGATCATTAGGAGTATTGCCTGGATGAAGCCCACTATGATACCTGCCCGGATTACCTGGCTTCTTCGGGGCGCCTCTTTTACCAGCAATATGGATACCAGGCCGCTAGTGGTAAAAAGAAGGAATAGATTAAAGTTGTTACCGCAGACGGAGCTAACCGCCACAGATGCTGCTAAGGTAGTGAACAGCGAGAATCCCAGGTCGCAGAAGAGCATCTCAGCCAGCATGGGCACAGCCACAAACGGTATGTAATAGCAGGTTGCGCCGTTACGGATAATGATGTAACTTAAGGAGAGGATTATTACGAAAAGCAGGCTTAGGTACAAAAAGACATTCTTAAAAGATGGGGTGTTCTTTTTGACTGTTGCCAGGTATAGGACCAGGATAACCAGGAGAAAAACAATGACCAAAGTCATATGCAGTATATAGCTTAAGCCGCACAGGACGGTGATTAAGAGTATCAGCTTTGCCTGCGATAATTTACCAATCGAATATTTACTTGCGGGTAGCTTTATCATATGCCTCGATGATCCTTTGTACTAAGGCGTGGCGTACCACATCCTGGCCGGTGAAATAATTAAATTTGATCCCTTCGATATCCTTTAATATCTCCTGGGCCTGTAATAGGCCGATAGGCTTGCCATCAGGCAGGTCGCTTTGGGTTATATCTCCGGTTATTACCGCCTTAGAGTCGAAACCCAGGCGGGTCAAGAACATCTTCATCTGC
>JAPLLP010000175.1 GCA_026387515.1 Candidatus Omnitrophota bacterium
TATTTCGGTTGCGGATGCCTATGACGCGATGACAAGCTCGCGGGCGTACAGGCAGGCATTAAGCAGGGATGCAGCATTAGAAGAATTAAGGAAAAATTGCGGCTCTCAGTTTAATACCCAGGTAGTTAAGGCGTTTCTCAAGGTGTTAGGGGTTACTAATATTTCTTGACATAACCTCTAGATTATGATAAAGTTAGGAAAACCCAGAGGGCAGGATTAAAGCTAAAATTGCTTTAAGAACTGTCCAAAACACTACTGTGTCACCCCCAATCCTAATCGAATGGATTGGGGTTCACATTGTGAAGGAGGTAAAGATGAGTATGTGGCAGTCATGGGTGTTATTGGAACCGGCTAAGGCAGTATTTGCCCAAATAGTCCAGTTCTTGATCAACGTGCTTTTGGTCATCTGTATCCTATTGATTGGGTGGCTTATCTCAAAGTTGATTAAGAATATTGTTACCCGTGGATTAAGGGCAGTGAAGCTTGATGAGTTGTCTGATCGTATCGAGCTGGATAGCCTATTGGCAAAGGGTGGCATAAAGTATTCGCTTTCAGAGCTGATTGGCATCATCTGTTATTGGCTTTCGCTTTTGATCGCCTTGGTTATGGCAATCAATTCAATCGGCCTCACCGTTGCCGCTGAGCTCCTACAGAAAATAGTTCTTTTTGTGCCCAATGTTATAGCCGCGATATTTATCCTTATCTTGGGTATGTTTATAGCAACCTTATTGAGGAACATAGTCAGGACCGCTGCTACAAATGCCGGATTATCGCAGGTTAACCTTTTAAGTAAAGTAGTTGAAATGCTGGTGCTTATCTTTGCTGTTGTTACCGCTTTAAAACAGCTTATGATTGACGTCAGGATTATTGAGTTGGCTATCAGTATTGTTTTAGCTTCCGCAGGCCTTGCGTTGGCCTTATCCTTCGGGTTGGGATGCAAGGATATAGCCGGAAAGTTTTTGAACGAATTTATTGAGAAGATTAAAAAATAACTTGTTTTTAGAACTAGTAAGCGCAATTTTGCCCCCTGGCCTTAATTTTTAAAAGTCAGGGGGCAAAATTTTATTATCTATGATCATACTGCGCAGGATATTGTTTTATATATTTTTTTTGGTGTATCTTTTCATCTGCCCTCTGATCATACTTTATGCTTTCGGTTACATATTGAAGCCGAACAGCGAAAAGGCCATGATCAAGACCGGGCTAATTTCCCTATCAAGCGTTCCTTACGGAGCTAACGTATATATCGAAAATAAGCATTATCTTAATAACACTCCCGCAGTTATCCGAGATTTGATCCCGGGGAATTATTCTGTAAGTTTAAACCTTAAGGATTACCAGCCGGCCTGGCGCGTGATTTCGGTTGTCGCAGGCAAGGCAAGTGTTTTTGAGCATACGCTCCTTTTGCCTAAAAAATGGAATATCCGGGTTTTGCTGCCGGATAGTTTCGAGACTCTTATGCCGCTTGCCGGGACGCATTTTATTCTCTTGTCCAGGGGGTCTCGACTCAAGGATTACATGGTCTATAACTGGAGAAGGGAAACGGCCTGGCCGCTCTTAGAAGCGGGATCGGAGTTGAATAACGCCAAAGTCCTATCCTGCTCGCAGGTAAAATTGATAGGGGATAAAGAAGAGTTCATCCGGTTTGAGTTAAGGGACAAGGCAGTTAAGGTGGATGATCTTTCGCGGTTTTTCTATAAAATCCCGCAAAGCGTAAAATGGGATCCGCAAGTCCCGGAGAATATGTTTGTCCTTGAAGATAACCATCTAAACAGGATAGATGTTACCGGTAACGGACTCTCTCCTAAATATATTGAAGGTGTCTATGGGTACGCGATTTCCGATAAGATGATCTATATTTTTAACCAGAATGACGCGATTACGCAGATTGACTATGAGAAGAAGAAAAGCGAGGTTATCTACGATAATGCCAAGTCTGACGTCACTAGCTTTAATCATCAAAGTGATTCTATCATAGAACCTTTGTCTAAAGAATCGGTAATATTCTGCCCGGAAAGGGGAGCGCTTTTCCTGAATCTCGGGAACCGTAGGTTGTTGGAAAAAAAATTGCAGGGTATAGAGTTTGATCCGGAGTCAAAGAGGCTTGCTGCCTGGCAGGAAGGTAAAATCGGGGTGCTAGAGCTTTTAAAAAAAGAATCAGGGGATTCGGTTAAAATATATGCGCCGCATTTGGCCTGGATCTTTAGCGAAGGAAAGTCCATTACGCAATGTTTCTGGGTGTATAGGGGGACGCACTTGATGTTTCTGGATAGCGACAAAGTATATCTATTGGGAGTGGAAGGGGAGTTGAATCTCAATATCGCTGAGCTTTTTGAGGTCAAGAAGAATAGCGCTATTTTTTATAATGGCCAGGAAGGAAGGCTCTATTTTTTAGACCGCGCAACGGGTAGTTTTTCTAGTGCCCAGGTAATCCCCGAAAAGGAAAAAAATGAAATTCCATTATTCACGCCAAACCCCGGATAAGAGAGAGAAGCTTTTGCAGCGATTCTTTGAGATCCTGCCTGCATCTACCAGCTGGTTTATTATCGTGGGGATGCTTTGTTTTTCCTTCTGGAGGCCCCTGCCCGCGGCAGTCCTTATTATAGCTTTTGATCTTTATTGGTTGTTGCGTCTTTTTTATATGGTCATATTCCTGGTGATTTCCTATGTGAAGATGGGTTTTGAAAAAAAGACAAACTGGCTCCAGAGAATAGACGACATAGATCATTTGCGGGAGTGTCTAGCAGTGCCTGATGCAAAAAGACGCGTATGTTTTAAAGACCGGATATCCCAGGTTGAACACCATCGTCGCCTGGAATGGTTAAGGCGTTCAGCTAACTTTCCGGCTCCCTCAAAAGATATTTATCATCTGGTGATCTTGCCTATTTTAAGAGAATCGGGAAAAATAATTGAATCTACCGTTGCCAGCCTTGCCAGGGGCAATGCATTATCAAAAAAACTCCTGGTAGTTTTAGCGGTGGAAGAGAGGGCTTCGCAAAAAGTAAAAGACGGGGTCTTATGGGCACAAAAAGAATTTGGGCATCATTTTCTTGATTTTTTGATCGTTTTACACCCCGATGGCCTGCCGCAAGAAGCAAGGGTTAAGGGGGCTAACGTGACTTTTGCCGCGCGCCAGGCCGCGGGGTATTTTAAGGAGAAGGGCATTAGTTTCGAGAATGTGATCGTTTCTTGTTTTGACGCGGACACAGTCGTTGACCATAATTATTTCGCCTGTCTTACCTATAATTTCATGATTTGTCCTGATCGCAACCAGGCAAGCTTCCAGCCTATACCGGTGTATCATAATAATATCTGGGATGTCCCTGCATTTGCCCGTGTTTTGGATGTGGGTTCGTCATTTTTCCAGCTCATTGAGTCTACCAATCCGGCAAGCCTGGTAACATTCTCCAGCCATAGCATGAGTTTTAAGGCTCTGGTAGACGTAGGGTATTGGCCCATAGATTTGATTTCCGATGATTCGGCTATTTTCTGGAAATGCTTTATCCATTTTGACGGAAATTACCGGGTTGTGCCTTTGTATATCACAGTTTCAATGGATGTTGCGGATGCCGGTTCTTGGCGCAAGACCTTTTTAAATGTTTATCGGCAGAAGCGTAGGTGGGCCTGGGGGGTAGAAAATTTTCCCATAGTCATGAGAGCCTTCTTGAAAGCCAAGAGGATTCCTTTGATTAAACTTAGGTGTGGTTAGCTGGTTTCCTGCGCTTTTTGCCGGCAGGGAGTTTTCCAGCACCGTGATTTATTATAGCGCGCCGCGCATCAAAGCTATTATTTTTGACCTTGCTTCGTTGGGGCTACTGACCTCTAGCGTATTAAGCGTTCTACTATTACCCAGGCTTTCCATGAAACATAACTGGTTGAAGAAGGCCGGCCATTTTTTCGAATGGCTGCTGGTGCCCCTGATATCGCTTTTTTTGAGCGCCATCCCAGCTCTTGATGCCCAGACCAGGCTGATGACAGCTAGATATATGGAATTCTGGGTAACCGAGAAAAAAAGAAAATAAAAATGCGCCCAATCCTTAAAAAAATAAAATCCATAAAATTTAAATGGATAGTCGCGGCCTTTCTTGCCTTATATTGCGTGATTATTATATTGAATATTACTAATAAGGGTGACTTTTTTCAATGGGATTTCCGGGGGTTTTATTATTGCGCTAAGAGCGCAAGCAGCGGATTGGATCCCTATAATACAAAGAAAATCGCCTGCGCGTTTAATTCTTACATTTTTCCTTATTGTTATACGCCTTTTAGCCTGTATTTTTTTAAGCTTTTTACGTTTTTTAGGTATACCGCGGCGTTTTATATTTTCCTTTTTTTAAAGTGCGTTCTTTTGTTGGCCCTTATCATCATCTGGCGCGACGGATTCTTCGGGCGCAGGCTGGGGGTAAGTTTTTTTGTTTTGTGCCTTTTGGGCTTTGACCGGGCCATTTATCTTGATTTTGCCGCGGGAAATGTTTCTATATTCGAGCAGATTTTTTTATGGCTGGCATTTCTTTTCTACCTGAGGAAAAGGCTATTCTTATTCTGCGTATTTATCCTTTTGGCTTCGGTTTTTAAGCTACAGCCGATTTTTTTCCTGGTTTTACTGTTTTTGTGCGAATAGAAGGATAAATACAGGTATTTTTTTATTGCTTCGCTTATTTTCTGTCTGGAATTGTTGATTACCCGCTTTTTTGCTCCTCAGTTAGTTAATAATTTTTCCGTCAATGCCTTGGAGACCTTTAGCGAAAAAGGCATCATTAATCCCTGTACATTTGCCTTAGTTCAAGAGATAGTAGATTTCTTACCGAAGGGGCTGGGAGCCGTGTATCACAGGTTGATTTTTATCTTCATATATTTTGCTGTTTTGGCAACGGTAATACTATTAAGCCTTAAAGCTATCCTTAAGATCAATTCACAAAAGATAGAAGATAAGGGAAAGTGGCTGGTTTTTTTTATCTGTTTGGTGTATGCACTGGTTGCCCCGCGCTTTAAGGATTATTCTTATATTATTTTGATCCCGCCGACATACTTTATCATGCAGAAGATGCGCGGTATCAAGGCGGGCACTTTATTTTTTGTCCTGGTTATCCTGTCTGCGAAAGGCGTAACGCTACCGGGATTTGATTATATCTGCTATTTTTTATGGAACTACTATCCCTTATTCTTGGCCTTTATGGTTTGGGGGGTATATTTGTATGAGCTGCGCGATTAAGAGTTGGCATTCGCTACTGCGACACCCCGCGCTAAGCGGCTACCTGGCCCAGATAGGATTTGGGCCAGTGTCCCCTCTCGGGGAAATTGCGCGGGTGTTCGCTTGCTGCGAAGGAGGGCTACAATGAATAAAAGGGCTGTAAGATGGCTGTATCAAGAGCTGCCGGAATTGATAAATAAGGGTATTCTGAATCAGGAGACAGTAGCTAAAATCCGGGATTACTATGGAGAGATAAAAAGCGCCAACAAAACTTCGGTCGCGCTTATTATCTGCGGGACCATAGGAGCGTTTCTGATAGGTTTAGGGATAATCCTTATTCTTGCCCATAACTGGGAGCAGTTTTCTCGCCTTACCAGGGCAATCCTTTCTTTTGCTCCATTAGTTATAGGCCAGGCGTTGGCAATCTGGGTATTATTGAAAAGGCCTCAGTCGAGCGCATTGAAAGAAGGCGCGGCGACTTTTTTGAGCCTGATGGTCGGGGCTTCGATAGCCCTGATCAGTCAGACATATAATATCCCCGGAGACACGGGCACCTTTGTCATGACCTGGATGTTTCTTATAATACCGCTTGCCTATCTTATGCAGGCCTCATTGCCGGCAATAATTTATTTGATAGGTATTACCTTTTGGTCAGGCAGCTTTTGGGATAATCCAGATAAGACGGTTTTATTTTGGCCCTTGGCGGCCTTAGCGGTACCTCATTTTATCTGGACGCTACGCCAGAATATTTATGCGATTCGCTCTGCCATATTTGCCTTTGTTGTGGTTATATGCTGCTCTGTGGGGGCAGGTTTTAGCTTAGGTAATAGCTGGCCAGGTTCCTGGGTTATTGTCTTTCCCGCACTTTACGCCATTTTTTATTTTCTTGGATCCTGGAAATTCAGTCAAATAACTACTAATTGGCAGCGCCCGTTGCGCTTTATAGGGGCGGTAGGGTTATTTATACTCGCGTTCCAGTTTACCTTCCGTTTTGTCTGGCAGTATCTCGGCACGAGCAATTATGGAATAGCCGGGGAAAGCTCGGGGGTCAGCCTTTTGTTGAGCCGGTTCATCACCGTGGTGATAATAGCTGCTTCAGTATTACTTTTTTATGATAATCTTAAGCGCAGGAATACGCTGATTGCGTTAGCCGGAGCAGTTCCTTTATTAGCCCTGGCGGCTTATTTCTTGAAAAGTTCAATTCTTCTGCCGACCTTGATTTTTAATGCCTATTTGTTCTCTTTAAGCATAACCTTTATCATGCTCGGCCTGCGCAAAAACAGCCTGGCCAATGTCAACGCAGGGATGTTGATGTTAGCGATGCTTATCATCGCAAGATTTTTTGACAGCGATATTAGTTTTATTATTAAAGGGCTCATCTTTATTATCGTTGGTATCGGGTTCTTGTCTATAAATATGTTGATCATGCGCCGGAAGAGAGGTGCGGAATGAAAAACAGATTAGCTATAACCTTATTGTGCTGCCTGGTTTTAATACAGATTGTTGTTCCGTTTTCGATGATATCAAGCAGGGAAGGTGTTCTAAAAAATGGTTATCAGTTAAAATTCAAGACTGCGCCAGTTGATCCTTACGATGCTTTTCGGGGGAGATATGTTGCCCTGCGGATAGAAGGAGACAGCGTTCCTGTTTCAAATGGGGTAAAGTTTATCCCCGGCCAGAACGTTTATGCCCTTATTTCTGTTGATGAGCAAGGGTTCGCGAAATTTACCGCTTTGGCTAAAAGTAGGCCTAAGGGCGCGCCATACATTAAAGCAAGGGTGCGCTATATTTCCCTTGAAAACACGTTCCTGGACCTGCCTATTGACCGATATTATATGGAGGAGAGCTCTGCGCCAGCCGCGGAAAGGGCTTACAGGGAGCATAGCTGGCGTGGTAGGCAAGATGCTTATGTCCTGGTAAGCGTCAAGGATGGCGCTGTGGTTATCCGGGGGCTATATGTAGGCGGCAAGAGGATAGAAGAGGTTATCAGGGGCATAAAATCATAGGTTTTTAGTTTTATGAAAAAACGAAAGTTCCCAAGGACCGGAAAGTTTTTCGTGTATATTCTCCTATGTCATAATGGCACATATTATACCGGATATACCTCGGATATTAAAAAAAGAATTGCGTTGCATAGTAGCGGCAAAGGTGCTAAATATAC
>JAPLLP010000270.1:0-712 GCA_026387515.1 Candidatus Omnitrophota bacterium
TGGAAAAGATCTCCGAAAAATACCATTTGGGCTCCGCCAAACGGCGTCTTCATTCTACCGCGGTTGAGACGTAATGCATAGTCGATCCCATCCATAAGGTCTGAGCGAACCATCGATACCTCGTCTATTATTACCATGTCGAGATTCTCGATCAGGCTCCTGTCTCTAAGGCGCTTTATGGCATCCTTTTGAATGATCTTGGGAGGTAACCTAAAGAAGGAATGAATCGTCTGGCCGCCTACATTGATGGCCGCGACACCTGTCGGGGCTAACACGATTATATTTTTACCCGTATTGGCCTTAAAATATTTTAGAAGGGTAGATTTTCCGGTACCCGCCTTACCTGTGATAAAAAGGCATTCCTTGGTATACTCCATAAGATCAAATGCTGACTTGAATTCATCATTTATATCAAGATGTGCGGGGAGATAGTCTCTTGTTATTGTTTGATCGGCATTAAGTTTCATAGTATTTATTTAACTTGGGTCCTTTTTTATGTATTATAACACGATATCTGGCTTATATATACACCACGTCTTACCTAACACCCATTCTGTTGACATATTATAACTCAAATATTGGCATAGTTTAAAAGGATACGGCCACATAAGTATCAAGGATTATTTAATTCTATTAGTTATTTATAATTAAAGAGGTCTTTGAGCGAATAATTCTTTTCTGCAGCTTTATTCAAGACATTAAGGATCTTCAA
>JAPLLP010000270.1:769-3777 GCA_026387515.1 Candidatus Omnitrophota bacterium
GCCTCCTCCCCTTTGCGGCACGAGCAACCATCTTGTGCGAAATATGCCTTGTCGAATTCCTCACAAGGTCATTTGACTTTAGCCCATACTCAACCATGATCTTGGCGATCGGCTGCTCGCCAAAATTCCTTTCAATATCATTAAGCTTATCAACTCTCATAAAACTCTCGGAAGCCGCCCATATTCAATTTTAAACCGAATAACCCAACCTGCGTAATTCGACTGCGACTTTCTCGTGCTGGTCACCCTGCAGCTCGATCGTGTGATCTTTTACCGTTCCGCCCGTACCAAAGGTACTCTTTAACTTCTTAGCTAACTTCTCAAGCTGTTCTTGGCTTAAAGGCAAACTATAAATTATGGTTACGCCCTTATTTTTCCTACCCGCGGTCTCATGCCTTATCTTCACCTTACCGCTGGTTTCAGGCAAAACGTTCCTTCGTAACTTACGGCAGACGCACTCCTTGATTGGCCTAGAACAATCAGGACAGATTGAGCCCTTGTCAGTGGAATAAATAAGATGAGAATCAGCAATA
Organism: Candidatus Omnitrophota bacterium; assembly: GCA_026387515.1. The sequence goes on from JAPLLP010000270.1 coordinate 1,303, forward strand.
TCTTTCATATTTTAAGTATCAGGCTGCGCATAAATTAAGTATTTTGCCCCACCCCATTCTGATCAGATAATCTTGATAGCCTTAACCGGGCATATCCGTTCGCACCCTCTTAGCTTATCACACTTTGTTTCATCGGTAACTTTACATTTTTGAGTAGCTTTATCAATATAAAGAATCTTCTTTGGGCATAACTCTACACATTTGGCGCAACCGATACACAAGGATTCATTAATAACCACAATCTTATCCATAAAAATCTTTTTAATGGCATCCGTGCTGCGCGCAGGCGTTATGCACAGTTATTTCCTCGAGCCCGCCTTTAGTGAACTGGCTGACAATATCTACAACTGTTCCCGGAATAGCCCGATAAGCCTTAATCCCATTCTGATTAAGCCCTTGAACCGCTCGAGCACCCATTCCGCCGGTAACCACAGCATCAATCGACTTCCCCATTAACGCGTCCATTGGCTGGCACATACCGTGCGCATGATGTTGATTGGTATTGTCAATAATCTCTACAGAATCTTTCTCAGTATCAACAATGGTAAAATACGGTGCACTGCCGAAATGTCCATAAACCTCTGCGCTCTTTCCTTCATTCGTTTCTGTCGGAATACATAGTTTCATTTTGCTGCTCCTTTCACAGTGTTAACACTGGCCTTCTTTTATCGAATTATCATTTAACCCACTCTTTCAACCGCTCCGCCTTCGATTTTGAGCGCCTTGGCATTCAGCAAAACATCCGCTATCTTTTTATGCGCCCTCTCTATAATATTGCCGAAGGTCTGCCGGGAAATATTCATCTTTTTGGCTGCGTCTTCCTGATATAACCCATCGAAATCCGCAAGCCTAATTGCCTCTAGCTCATCTAAGGTAAGATTTACCTCTTCAAGCATATCCAAGGGGATACCTCGGGGCTTAAAGTAATTTGTATCGGGCTTACATCTTATTCTTCTACAGCGACACGGCCTAGGCATATACCTTTCTTTTGGTTATTGGCATATGCCAATAATATGACAGAATATACCTTTTGTCAAGAATTTTTAAATGGGTATTCCCGGTAAGGACGCCCAGAAATATGGAGCGACACAAAGACCCTCCTTTGGCATCCGCTTGGGCCGGCGGCCTTTTTTGCCAAGGCTACATTTTTAATTTTTAGGAATTATGCAGTGCAAATCTAGGTTAAGGAAGCACGATGGGATAAGATATTCGCCCAAGTAAGCATAGATTCTGCCCAATCAGCGTCCATACGGACATCGTGAGAGAGGCGCTCAAAATCCCTTTTGAACCATTCATAGGTAGGCATGAAGCGGCTTGATTTAGGAACGGATTCCAAAGCTTTTAGATAGTCATCGGTCTGTGCCAAAAATTGATCAACGCGTGCCTTGCGACCCTCCATAGCCCAACGGCACAAGCGTCCCAAATTTACCGCTATATTCAATATTAATTCCTTTGCGTTCATGTACTTAATCCTTCAGCAAAGATTGAATCAGTGTTTCAACTTGTGCACGAATTCCCTGGTCTAATATTTCACGGCTTCTATTCTGCAATGGCCTTAGATTAATCAGGGAATCAAAATCCATTTCGCCGGTTTCCAGGTCTAATCCTGCGCCCCATAAATCTTCCTGGCGGCTTCCGTCCTCTAAAAGCAACCGCTCACTGTCGACGTGCTTTTCTCCGCCCGCAGCTAGGATTCGACGCCGAACATCGACAACAACTTTAATATAGCCTTTCAGATCTTCGGCAACCTTCTGTCTATCTCCAGGATCTATTTTGGTGCGTATAATTAATAGCATGTATTAATTATACCATGAAAATTAAAAATGTAGCTTAAATTATCCGTTATCCGAGAAACATCTAAGAATGCACCGCGCCCTTGGGGGCGCTCCCACATTTCCCGGGCATCAGTCGGCCTTGCTGGGGCAAGGCCTCCTTTGGCGCTCGCTTGGCCGCTCGCTTCCAGCTAGTGCAGTGCGGGTGCGGCTCGGCTTTGCGTCTGGCAAAGCCTTGTTTTTAGCGGTGCCAGCCGCAGCGTCCTCGCTTCAGCCAGTCTTCAACCCTTAAAAACAAGTTTTTTAGGAAAGAAGCTCGTCCGCATAGCGCCTAAGCTGCGCTAAAAACTCCAAGTACGGCGCTATGCCCCGCCTCTTGCGTTCAGGGCTTCAAAACCAACTGCTAAGCGGGGCGCGGCCCCCACCCCGCGCCCCGCCTAGCGCTATCTTTTCAAAAATCTGCCGTAATTTTTAGGGGTGCAAAAAGAACCGTCCCCTTTATTTCTTAGTCAATCTTTTGATGCAGCAAGAGAATTCTTTTCCGGATTTAAATATCTTCTCCCTGCTTTTCTCTTTTTTGACTAAATTCTTTATAGCCTTAAGCTCCTCTTTAGAATAATGAAAATCTGATCCCTGGTTACGGGATTTCTTGGCTCTTCTTGATTTTAATCTAGTTGATTGAAAATATCTAAAAATCCTCTCC
>JAPLLP010000130.1 GCA_026387515.1 Candidatus Omnitrophota bacterium
CCGCTATTTCAAGTGCAACTCCATTAGCATAACTAATCGTTTGTGTTTGATTGGGCTTACGTAGCAAAATCAAGTTCTTAAGCTGAAAAGTAGTGGGTTCGGTTTGGTTCAATATTACATTGATCTTCGGTCGCTCTAAAAGCCATTGAGCATATTTATCTGGGGATTTGTTATCTATTACCCATACCTCATGTTCTTCCTCAGTAAAATACTTAATCGCATCTAAACAGACTTCTAGCATATTCTTTGCCTGTTCATTCGGAAGATAACTAACAACAGCAATCCTAGGAGCCTCTGGAGATACTTCTTTTTTCTTTGAAACACAAACAGTATATTTCTTAGAATCGATATTAATTTGTGATTCCATTAATTCATTCACGGCTTCCTCCTGCTTAGATTTTTTTCTAAATAATCCTCAGTCCTTTTTTAACTAATTTGTAGTCTGCGAATTTCACTCTATCTTTAGCTTTGATATTATTTGCCCATCCTACCAACGCTTTCATACCTTCTTCAAAACTGATTTTTGGCTTAAAACCTAATTTTCCCAACCGGGCGTTATCGGCATAACAATGCCTAATATCGCCTTTTCTATAACTATTCACTTTTTGGGGATTTAAATCCTTTTTATAAAGTCTAATGAGCAGATTTGCAATCTCAAGAATGTTTGTGGGCCTGCCAGTTCCGACATTAAAAGCCTGAAAATCTGCCCTTGGATTATTCATCACAAATATATTCGCTTCAACAATATCTTTAACGCTAATAAAATCTCGAGATTGTAAACCATCTTCATAAATAACCGGAGAATGGTTATTCTTAATCATACTTGAAAATATCGCACATACGCCAGTATATGGGTTTGAAAGAGACTGTCTTGGACCATATATATTGAAATACCTTAAAGCTACTGTCGGTATATCGTAAGTTTTTCCTATTAGCAACGCTAAATCTTCTTGATCCTTTTTGGAATAGGCATATACCGAAGTAGGGAATAACGGCTTATTCTCACTTGTTAGGATAGGTTCCCCTTCATTTTTACACTTAGAGCAATATATCTGCCAATCTTTATTTTTCAAATTATCAATATCTCGTTGGCTCGGATAAAACTTTCCGCAATTCTTGCAGTTGTAGGCGCCTTCGCCGTATATACTCATTGAGCTTGCCACCATAAGCTTTTTTTTTTTATTTTTTTCATTCGCAAGTATTCCAAGTAGATTTGCTGTGCCGTAGCTGTTTGAGTGTATATACTTAGAAATTTCATACATGGATTGCCCTACTCCAACCATAGCTGCCTGATGAAAAATAATCCCGGCATTTTTTACAGCTTCTTTTAACTTGTTTTTATTACGCATATCACCAATAATATAGCGGCAACCTTTATTGACATACTCTGGGTGTTTGCCAAGATGAACTTGATACTCCAAATTGTCAAAACATACTACTTCATGATTATCTTTTACTAACGCATCAACCAAATGTGACCCCACAAACCCCATTCCTCCGGTCACCAAAATCTTCATATTCATGCCCCTTTCTTAATAAATAGAACCAAGTATGTTTCTTATAAGACCAAAACTACCTGTATTAATATAAGAATTAAACAAGTGGATAAGTTTCATAGTTATGGCCTTCCCCTTTATATAAAAAAGGGGGTATTCGGCTTAGATAATTTTTTAAGTACCCCCGCTAAATTCCTGAACAGGGGTAGGCTAAATAAACGCTTATATAATTTATAGAAAATAATATGGATCCCCCTAAGCCTTCCAGATTCAGGATCATAGCGGATATAATAATCAAGTAAATAAAAACTTTCCTGTATTTGCTTCCTGGAGAATCCGGGAAGATCTAATACTGCCCTTTCTCTTTCGTTTCGCGTATCCAGCAGTCCTTTTAATAGCCCCTCTTCTTTACAGCGAGCATATAAGTCAGTGCCGGGATAAGGGAAAAAAATAGAGGTCATATGTCCATCTGGTTTGCATATCCTGTTGATAGCGACCGTCTCTTCAAAATCACTCAGAGTCTCTCCGGGAACACCTATGAGATTATATAAATTTATCTGCAAGCCATATTTTCTTGCTAATGCCACGCTATTGATAATATCCCTATTTGAGTAATTCCTTCTAAGTATCTCTTGCCTCACTCTTTCGCTTCCCGACTCAAGACCAATCTTTACAAACCTAAAATTAGCTTTCTTAAATGCGGAAAAAATATCTTCCAGATTACCGTTAGGTGTAATCCTTACATTCGCCCCAAAAGACAACGGCCGGGACAATGTTTTATTCAGACCCTCAAGCTCAGAACATAACGCTATACACCAACGGGTATCCAGGGTAATAGTCTCGGTCTCCAGGTAGATCTCTTTTAGCTTCGGCAATTCTGCTAGTATATCTTTTATTTCTTTTACGATATTCTGCGGAGACCTATGCCTTACATAGTTTCCACCGGATACATTCCTAAACGCATGATTACAGCAGTAACTGCAGTTAAAGGGACAACCTCGGCTTAAAAGAACATCACATCTTTGTGCAGCTCTCTGGTCCTGCCAATCCCGCCACATTCGCCTGTCCGGAAAAGGAAGACTATCTAATTCCTGCAAGAATTCTCTCGGTGGATTCCGTTCCACGCCAGAGCCACGCTTAAACCACATATTCGGGATATGCGAATGAACTCCTCCTTTTTCTAACTGCGACACTAATTCAAGCGTCGGCCTTTCTCCTTCGCCCACGCATAAAACATCAAAATAATCACCTATAGCTTCCTGCGGATTCAAAGTAA
>JAPLLP010000030.1 GCA_026387515.1 Candidatus Omnitrophota bacterium
CTATCAGGCCGCGGCGGTTTAAATTGTGAATCAAAGATTCACCGGAGTTTTCATCCTCTTTAATAATCGTATCCAGTAATTCTTTGGTTATCTGGCCTTTCTTAAGTAAAACTTCGCCGATTATTTTTTCAATATTTTTATCCATAGCTTAATCCTTGAGTGCTCCGATTAAATAAAAATCTTCCTCATTCCTTGCGTCAACCCCTCCGGTAATAATTTTTTCACAACCGATAAGTGTATCTTCCAAAACAACATATTCGCCCGATTTACCGGTATATTTTTCCGCGGTAAAAAATGGCTGGGTGAGGAAATTTTGCAGTTTTCTGGCGCGTTCATAAGTTATGCGATCCTCTTTAGATAATTCTTCAATACCAATAACTGCCACAACCCTGCGCAGCTCTTCATACTTAGCAAATATCCGAACACCTTCCTGAGCGATATCAAAATGCCGCTTGCCGACGATTAAAGGGTCAAGGTTAGAGCAGGATGAAACTAACGGATCTACTGCCGGATATAAACCAAGCTGCACTTTTTCACGCGAAAGAACCATCATTGAGTCTAAATGATTAAAAAGCGTAACAACTGCCGGGTCTGTTAAGTCATCCGCGGGAACATAAACCGCTTCAATGGTTGTAATCGAGCCGCCTTCATTTATAGAATAAATCCGTTCGTGAAAATCTCCGACCTCTGAAGCTAAAGTTGGCTGATAGCCGGTTTCCGACGGAATCCTGCCTAAAAGGGTAGAAATTTCAGCACCCGCTTGCACAAAACGATAGATATTATCCACAAACAAAAGCACGTCTTTATTTTGATTCCTCATATGTTCTGCCAAAGTAATACCGGTAGCAGCAACCTCAAACCTTGCTCCGGGAGGCTTATTCATCTGGCCAAAAATCATCATAACTTTATCTAAAATGCCATGGGCTTTAAATTCATAATAAAGTTCATTGCCTTCGCGGATACGCTCTCCCACGCCGGTAAAAATACACAGGCCTTTATGCTGAAAAACAATATTATGGATTAATTCTAAGGTGAGGATACTTTTACCTAAAGCCGCTCCTCCGATAATCCCGTTTTTACTGCTTTTTACCAACGGAAAAAGCAAATCAATACATTTAATCCCTGTCTCTAACACGTATAGGGCTTGACTCTATACTACCAATAGCCCCTTTATTATCTATTGCCTCGCCAATAACATTAATAATCCTGCCAAGGAGCTTTTCGCCTACAGGCACACGCAACACCTCTCCTTCAGTATAAGCTTCCATATTCCTTTGCAAGTTAAGCGTCGATCCAAAAGCAATACAACGGGCGATATTGCCCTGAAGATGCTCTGCAACCTCTAAAACAACTTCTTCTTTATCAAAAGTCTGCGATTTAATAATCTTATATAACCCCGGGGTGTCTTCGACGTTTGCAAATTTTACGTCAACAACCGGGCCCTGAACTGAAATAATTTTACCTTGCTTGGCATTTGCAAATGTTACGTCAACAACCGGGCCCTGAACTGAAATAATTTTACCTTGCTTGCGATTAGTCATGGCCAATTAAAATGTTTGACGCGAATGTTTCGCGCATATTTTTATCTATTAATTCATGGCGGGCGCGGAAATATTTAAATTTTAAATCTAGATTCATATGTTCGAGTTCCTGATAACTGCCCTCCAGATGCACTGCCCGAGCGGCAAACTCAGAAAGCTTGCTCTCTTCAAAAATATCATATAACAAATGCTCAAGCCATAAACTTGCCAGATATTCGGCGATATCATCAAAAGAAGACTCAACTA
>JAPLLP010000346.1 GCA_026387515.1 Candidatus Omnitrophota bacterium
AGCCGGATATTCTCCAAAGAAACCCCCAGCTTCTGCAAAACCGTAGCTGCCACGCCCTCACCTTCACGGATGAGCCCCAGGAGTATATGCTCTGTCCCGATATAATCATGATTGAAACGCCTGGCCTCCTCCTTAGCCAGAATCACCACTTTCCTTGCTCTTTCAGTAAAACGGTTAAACATGAAGAACCTCCTTATCCACAAAGGATAACACCGCGCAATTCCGATTAGCGCCGGGTGTAATCATATCTTTAGTTTTTGCCTGATGATCTCGGCGCGCTTAATATCTCTTTCCGGAGAGGTAAGCTTCTTCTCTTGAAGTTTCTGCAGATGCGCCGGTTGAGTAACAATAAATAATTCGTTGATAACGCTACGGTCCATATCTTTAAGCATCCCCAAGTCCAGCCCCAGACGCACCATAGATAATAATTCTATGGTTTCCTGGCTGGTGATTATGTGCGCGCTTTTCAAAATGCCGAAACTACGGCTTACACGATCCTCCAATCCCTCTTTTTCCCGCGCCAAGAGCGCCTCGCGGGCATTATGCTCCTGCTCCACGATCTGACGGATAAGCCCGTTTATGCTTTCGATAATATCCTCTTCGTGCTGCCCCAGAGAGACCTGGTTGGATATCTGAAAAAAATTACCGCTTGCCTGCGTGCCTTCACCGTAAAGCCCGCGAGTGGTAAAACTTAATTTAGCTATTGCCGCCAGCACGCGGTCGATCTGCCGGGTCATGACTAAAGCCGGCAGATGCAGCATCACTGAGCCACGCATACCGGTACCCACATTCGTGGGGCACGCGGTCAGATATCCCCATTCCGGAGAAAATGCAAAGGGGAGCTCTTTGGCCAGGGAATCGTCTATCCGGTTAATAATGCTCCAGGCCTCAAAAAGGTTAAATCCTGACTGCATCACCTGAAACCTGATATGATCTTCCTCGTTAACCATGATAGAAATCACCTCTTCGTCGTCAATGATCACCGCTTTACTGTTCTTCTTCTGGGCGTGTTCAAGCGACATAAGGTGGCGCTCTACCAAGAACTGTTTGTCCACGGAATCTAAATCCGCTAATTTAAAAACAGTAGTATTCTTTAAATATTCCATATTTGCCACTACGGCGTCGATGACCCCCATGACATCTTCACCTTGTTTCTTGCTCGCCCAGTGCGGAAAAGGATATTTCTCTAAATTACGGGCCAGGCGTATACGGCTGGAGATCACGATCTCAGAATTCGGGCCGGTCCCCCTTAACCACTCACTAGTGTGATTTAATAAATCGTTAAGCTTCATTTTTCCCCCGCGTCAACTTCTGGTTGAACCTGTTTTTTTTCTAATCCCTTTATCTGATCGCGGATCCTGGCCGCATCCTCAAAGGCCTCCGAGTCGATTGCCCTCTGAAGCTTTTCCCGTAATTCTATCAGATCAATTTTCTTCTTAGGGACCTTGGCTCCTTTTATTAGAGGAGACTTCCCCAGATGCACGCTTGAACCGTGGATCTTCTTTAATAAAGGCCCGAGATATTTCTTAAAGGCCACATAGCAATCTGCGCAACCAAGCCTTCCGATCTTTTTGAAATCGGCGTAACTAAGCCCGCATTTAGGACATTTAAGGGATACCGCTTCTTTATCTTGTGCCGCCGGTTTCTCAAACTCTGCCAGGCCTCCCAAAAGATCCCCCAGCCCGAACTGAGACTCCATCTGAGCACTCTTCTGGTGCGCGCACTCTTCGCAAAGATGCAACTCATTCATCTGCTCGTCAATTATCTCCGTGAGATGCACCGTGGCCGGCTTTTTACCGCAGATATCGCATAACATAAGCCTAATCCTCTCTTAGATTGAATATTTGACTCCCTCTTTCTTGGTCAGTTCCGTGAATGGCGGCAGTTGGTTGAACTCTTCGTAGTATCGTGTC
>JAPLLP010000224.1 GCA_026387515.1 Candidatus Omnitrophota bacterium
CGTGGCCCAGGAGCTCCTGGACACTGCGCAGGTCTGCACCATGATTTAAGAGGTGTGTGGCAAATGAATGCCTTAAGGTATGCGGGGAAACCCCCACTTTTATGCTGGCCAGGCGCAGGTATTTAGCCACTATCCATCTTACGCCCCTATCGGTAATACGCCTTCCGTTCTTGTTCAGGAATACGGTATCCGTCTCTTTGTTCCTTTTTTCCAGATACTTCCTTATCGCCTTAATCGCGCATTCCCCAATGGGCACGATGCGTTCTTTCTTGCCCTTGCCCATGACCTTGACCACGCCGCTGATAAAATCCACATCCTGCAGGCTTAAAGCCACCAGCTCCGAGATGCGTATCCCCGTAGAATAGAAGGTCTCCAGTATCGCTTTATCCCGTAAGGAACGTTCATCCTCGGAAACAACCGAATCGATCAATCTATTTACCTCTTCTTCGGTCAAAAACTGCGGCAGGTGCTTATCTAACTTGGGGCTGGAAAGGCTAGATATAGGATTATTCTTAAGATAGCCCTCGCGGACCAGGAATTTGAAAAAACTTCTCAGCGCCGAGAGGTGCCGGGCGATGCTCCTCGAACTTTCGTTTTTTTGCTTTACCTGCGCCAGATATTTCCTTAAGCAGAGGTAATCGACTTTTTCAAGCGTGCCTTCTCCTAAAAATTTGGCGAAATTCTCCAGGTCCAGCCGGTAATTCAATATGGTATGCGGGGAATAATTTCTTTCGATCTCCAGATACCGGATAAATTTCTCGATATACCGTTGCATCAGGCGCTATCTTTGGGTTCTTCGGAAGGCCCCTCCTGCGGCAGGGCCTTGGCGGTAAATGTACACTTGGGATAATTTGAACAGCCATAAAAGAAGCCGCGCCGGGAACGGCGTTCTACCAGATTGCCTCCGCATCCGGGGCGAGGACACTTGACCCCCGTAGAGATAGACTTTGAGTTTTTGCATTCCGGATACGCGGAACAACTTAAAAATTTTCCTTTTCTACCCCATTTTTCGATCATGGGCTTGCCGCACTTATCACATATTTCATTGGTAGTGACGATTTCCTTTTTTATGTGGGTCTGGGCAAAATCCAGGCTTTCCTTAAAAGGGACGTAAAAATCATTTAACACTTCCAGCCGCTTAACCTCCCCCTCCTCGACACCGTCAAGCTCCTCTTCCATCTGGGCGGTGAACTTCACATCCAGGATTTTCGGGAAATATTCCACCAGCAAGTCGCAAACCTTTATCCCCAATTCCGTTGGGAAAAAATAACCCTTTTGCCTGCGCACATAGTCTCTTAAGTTTAAGGTATAGATAATAGGCGCGTAGGTGGAAGGCCGGCCAATCCCTTCTTCTTCCAGGGCCTTGACCAGCGAACTATCCGAATATCTCGGAGGCGACTTGGTAAAGTGCTGTGACGGATCTAAGTTCAACAACTCCAGGACCTCATCCTTTTCCAGTTCCGGCAGGACCTTCTTAGCATCCTCGCCGTTATTGTTTTTGTCATAGAGAACGGTAAAACCGTCAAAAATAACCTTGCTGCCGGAGGCGCCAAAAAGATAATTCCCCGCCTCAATGTCAACCGTAGTCACCAGATACCTTGCCGGCATCATCTGGCTGGCCACAAACCGCCGGTATATCAATTCGTACAATTTGTATTGCTCCGGGCTTAAAAATTGCTCGAGGCCCTCCGGAGGCTGAGAAACCGACGACGGCCGGATAGCCTCGTGGGCCTCCTGAGCCAGTTTTTTGACTTTATAGACATTGGGCGTCTCGGGAAGATAATCCTTGCCGAATTTCTCTGCGATAAAACCTCTTACCTCTTTAATTGCCTCTGGCGCCACGTGCGTGGAATCCGTGCGCATGTAGGTTATTAAACCTACCGGGGCATCCTGTCCTATATCTACGCCTTCATAAAGCTGCTGGGCAATGATCATGGTCTTGGTGGCATTAAACCTTAGGCGGTTAAAGGACTCCTGCTGCAAGGTGCTGGTAATAAAAGGCGGATCGGGATAACGGCTCTTCTCTTTCTTACTTACCTCCGAAACCCGGAACTCCTTGGTCTTTATGTCACTGGCTAATTTATCCGCTTCTTCCTTAGTCTTTATCTCCGCTTTTTTACCCTCGATCTTCTCAAGCTCTGCGGTAAAAGACGTAGTTTCCTGCCCGGCCTTGCGCAGCAAGGCATGAATCTCCCAATATTCCTGCGGTATAAAAGCCCGGATCTGACGCTCTCTTTCCACAACCAGGCGTAAAGCCACAGACTGCACCCTGCCGGCGCTTAAGCCCCGCACGATCTTCTTCCAAAGTAACGGGCTTAAGAAATAACCCACTATCCTATCAAGTATCCTGCGGGTGCCTTGCGCCTCTACCATATTCGCGTCAAATTCGCGCGCCTTACTAAAGGCTTCTTTTACCGCCGAAGAGGTAATCTCATGAAAAACCACCCGGTGCACCTTCTGTTTCTTGAATAACCTGTCTTTGAGGTGCCAACCAATGGCCTCGCCTTCGCGGTCAGGGTCAGTAGCTATATAAATAGTATCTTTACCCTTAGCCTCTTTCTTCAGAGAAGCGAGTATTTTATTCCTTCCGGAGATAACCACATAGGTAGGCTTAAAATTCTCTTCGATTTCTACGCCCAGCGACTTGGCGGGAAGGTCTATGAGATGCCCCATGGATGAAACCACCGTAAAACCCTTACCCAGTATCTTGCTGATGGTCTTGGCCTTGGTAGGCGACTCAACTATGACTAAACTATTCTTTTTAGGCATGAGAACTCCTTGAGTATGTCCCGTAACTATTCGTGATCAAATCCTGCATCTCTAACCTCAAAAGTATATCAGAAATGCGAGGAATTTCCATATTTGTTTTTTCCACAAGCTCATCCAGCGTAAGCGGTTCATCTTTAATTAAGGTATAAATTTGCTCATTCTCCGGAGAAACAACAGACTGGGGCTTTGGTTGGATGAGCACAGGCACCATATCTTCAAATATATCTTCGGGTTGAGTCACCAACCTTGCCCCTTGTTTGATCAGGCTATTAGTCCCAAAAGATGTCTGAGAGTTGATCTCTCCGGGCAAGGCGAACACCTCCCTGCCCTGCTCCAGCGCGAAATCCGCGGTGATCAACGCTCCGCTATTCCTGGCTGCCTCAACCACAACCACACCTAAGCTCAATCCGCTGATCACGCGGTTACGCCGAGGAAAATTCTGCCTCAGCGGCCGGGTATCCATAGGGAATTCAGAAATTACCGCCCCGGAGCGCGCAATCTCTTCGGACAGCTCTTTATTCTCCGGAGGATAGATTTAAGAAAAACCACTGCCCATAACAGCTATGGTCCGGCCTCCTGCCCTTAAGGCGCCTCGATGGGCGTGGGTATCCACGCCTCGCGCCATCCCGGAAACAATGGTTATGCCTCTTAAAGACAAATCTGAACCGAATTTCTCCGCGCAGCTAATGCCGTAATAGGAGGCGCGGCGCGAACCCACTATGCTGATGCTAAACTTATCCCGGGGCAAAAAATTCCCCTTTACATAGAGTACGATCGGCGGATCCGGGATATTTTTAAGATTCTCCGGATATTCACTGTCAAGCTGAGTCAAAATTTTTAAGCCATTTTTTCTGGCAAGGATAAATTCTTTTTCTATATCCTGCGCTTTGAGGTTTTTGATACTGGCGGCGATCTTTTTTCCTATGCCGCTTGAGGCCATCAATTTATCTTCCGGGGCGCTTAAGATATTTTCCGGAGAACCAAAAACCTCAAGCAATTTCCCCAGGCGTATGCTGCCGATATCCAAAACCGTATTCAGACCTACCAGGGCTTCTAGCCGATTCATAAGCAAAATACTCTATGGCGGGACACATCTCTATTCAATGCTAACTATTAGCTCTGACGAGATATGTCCCGTAACTTATGGCGTAACTTAATAATTTTTTCTACTACCTGGCTCACGGAAATTCTGGAGGTATCAATACAGGTATCAGCCAAGGCATAATACGGGGCGCGCAGCTTAAGCAAAAATTCTATCTTTTCTTTTGGCTGGGCTACATTAAGTAATGGCCTCTGGGCAGACCCGGAGGTCCTCTTTAAGATCACATCCGCAGATGCCTTTAAGCAGATGATCCTGCCGGTTTCTTTCATGATATCGATATTTCCCTTATCCAGGACAATACCTCCGCCGCAGGAAACAACGAACTTTTTTTCTTTGGCTATCTCTTTTAAGGCCTGTTTTTCTATGCGGCGGAAATGCGCCTCCCCCTCCTTGGCAAAGATGTCTTTAACCAACCTCTTTTCCCTTAATTCAATCAATTCATCCAGGTCCACAAACTGCCATTTCTTTTTTTTGGCCAGCTCACGGCCGACCATGGTCTTTCCCGTACCCATAAAACCCACCAAGTAAATATTGCTCATTTTTGCCTTCCTGAAACTTGCCTAAGTTCCTCTAAAAATTTCGCCGGAATATTCCAGCCTGACTTTTGCGCCATATACACATTATCCCAGGCCAGGGCATATTGCTGCTGTTTTAGATATGCGCGCGCCCGGTAATAGTATACGGAGGATAACGATGGATCCATCCCTAACGCCTTGTCATAATCGGAGAACCCCAGGTCAAACCTGCCTATCTCGCAATAAGAAGCGCCGCGGTTCCTATAATATATCGGTTGGCCGGGGTCAATTTGGATTGCCTGGGTAAAATCAAGGATCGCCTGATCGTGCTTACCCTCGGCGGCATAAATAGACGCCCGGTTATTGTAAGCCGGCGCATACCGGGGATTGATCTTGATCGCCTCGTCGTAATCCGAGATCGCCGCGTCAAGCTTTCCCTGATCCTGATAAATAATGCCCCGGTTGGCATAGGCGTAAAAATTATACCCGATTTCTATTGCCTTGCCATAATCGGAGATAGCCGAAGTTACATCACCCGTGCTTTGATATGCCGCGGCGCGGTTAGTGTAGGCTACGGTTGAATAAGGATATTTATCGATTACGTCACTCCACAAAGTAACGGTATCCTTCCATACGCGCACCCTTGCCTGGGCCAAAGAAAACAACACCCCCGCCACCATAAAAGATAAGCACAACAGACCTACTCTTAAGATATTATTTTGTTTAAATTTTTTATAATAAAGCCAAAAAAAGCCTTCGGCCACAAGGTAAAATATCCCTATTGAGGGTATATAGGTATAACGGTCGGCTGCGAAGAATGCGCCTGTAGGCACCAGCTGCAAGACAGGCAAAAGCCCAAAGAAAAAAAACATGCTTCCAAATGGTATCTTCCTGGTATATCTTGCCGAAACCAATACTACTGCTGCGACACCGATTAATATTAACGGCGAAAGCAAAAATTTCAGCGGCAGCGCACCGCCGATCTCAGGAGGTAAGGGATACATGCAAGATAACTTAAAGGGAAAAAACAATTTGCCTAAATAAAACGGCACTCCGTAGGCGGCCAAAAGCAGGCCTTGCAGGCTTAAGGTGCGGCCCGCGTAAAAAATCGAACTATAGTACGCCTTCATGGTGATCGCCGACATAACCAGGGTTACTATAAGAAAAGGTATTTTCTCTTTAAAAAGGCCTGCGTCAAATCTCCTTTTTTCTAAAAAATCGAAGGCGAACAACAGGAATAGAAAATTGATGGCCATGGGCTTAATCAGGAAGCTTACGATGATCACCGCCAGGGAAAAGAAGTAGTATTTGCCCGCGCGGCGCTTCACATAATATTGATAAAAAATCAAGCTGGCTAAAAAGAATACCGCATAAAGCACATCTTTCCTTTCATATGCCCAGGCAACCGATTCCACGTGCATCGGATGCACGCCAAACAGGAACGCGGTTAAAAAAGAAACCCCGGATTTTCCGGTAAGTAGAAATATCAACCAGAAAACCAGCACGCAACTTACCAGATGTAATATCAGGTTAGTAATATGGTAGGCTGCGGGATTTAGGCCGAAAAAATGATACTCAATGGCAAAGGATAAAAGTACTAACGGTTTATAATAGATGTCGCCGTGGAAAGAAGAAAATATATTTACTATATTCTTAGGGGTAAGCTGGCGTATCAATAAATTATCCGTGATATACATATCGTCGTCCCACAAGACAAACCCGTTCTTGAAGACAGGCAGATACACCATAAAAGTCGCCGCAAGAATTACAACCAGCAGCGAAAATATCAAAAGTTTACTTTTTTTAGATGCCACTATCATAATCGCTGAAATTAAATGAGGGGACGGCCCCCTATTATTGCATAAGGAACCGTCCCTGCCTTTATTCTGCGTATGCCGCCAGTACTAAGTTCGCAAGGCCCTGTTGCGCCTCTTTGGTAATCGGGCGAAAGGTGCTATACCACTTGCCGTCCTTGCCTACTTCCTGAGGCATAGCCAGGAACAGACCCTTATTTCCCTGC
>JAPLLP010000312.1:0-4239 GCA_026387515.1 Candidatus Omnitrophota bacterium
AAATGCAATATCACCACCGGACAAGCAAGGGGGCATTTAATGCTCATGCAGCATGCCTTAGAGAGGAAGCGCGTCGAATCTTTTGGGCAGCAAGTTCCTCCTGCAGAGGCCAGGGCGGTGCTGGCTACTCCTAGAAAAGAAGTTAAGCCGTTTGAATTCAATATACTCTCTCCGAAAGGAGAACGTACTACTGAAAGCGATGCTGCTCCGGGGATTGAAGGTTTTTATCTCAAACTCTCGGATATTCTTTCCAGGGGCCTGCGCTCTGACCATCACTTCTCCGCGTACTACTATCATCTGGCGTCATTAATGGAAGGCCTGCCGGGCAAGGAACCGATACTTGCCTGGCTGGAAGATTTATGCCTTACCGGCGGCAAGAAAAAACAGTTGCCCAATGCCGAACGATATCAGTTATTACTGGGTTTCTTAAGCCGGCTGATTACTGTCTTAAAGCAAAGGCAGGATAGTGTTCCGGCGGCAGAAGCTTATGCGCGCGTCGGTGCCGCGGAGACTAAAACACTCCTTACTCAAAGGCAATTCGCGGATTTAAAAGGGAGATTCGGGGATTTTCTGGCCAAGCAGTATCCTTTGCGGAACCTGGTTTCCATTAATTTAACCTCAGTCAACGAAAAGCTCGAAGGTAATAATGGTTTTACTGTTAAAAATGAAAATTCTTCATGTCAGATCGCGATAAGCCTAAAACAGCGGGTGGATCTACGAGCCCTCTTTAATACCATACACGAGGTTCTCTTTAACGGAGCGCATGTGGGCCATTACGAATTTGACTCTCAGGTTTATAAGGCATGGGAGAGGTTGGCTAAGGAATGTAGCTGTTTGCCTCAGGCTCTCCATGTAGCGACCGGACTGAAAATGCGCACCATCCTTCGTCACATAGGAAACAAAGGCGAATTTATTGATGGTTGGTGGTATGGGGATTTATATAAAATTATCGAGGGATTCATCAGGCATAAGCCAAGAGGCGTATCGGGTGTATATTGGAACGCGCAAAATAAGCAAGTGATGATCAGGTGTAAAAACGCTGATATATTGATCAGCCGGGTGAGAAAAAATGTTTGGCATGCCGAAGTTGTGGAGAGGTTATCTTTGGCTCAAGGGTGGAAATTGATCATTGCCCCGCAGGATGAGCTTAAAGGTCAGCTGGCGGGGTATAAGCTCCCTGGTTTCTGTCAGGGGGAACAGGCCCATGCCTTTGCGCGCTGGAGGAATAAATTACCCGACCCCGCTAGAGTAAAAACAATTACCAGAAAAGGCCCGGATTTAATCCTTCCCGGAGGCGCGTCAATCTCTCCAGCAGATATTCTTGTCCCGCGTACCCCGCGCGACCGCAAACTTACGGTTGAGCAATTTTTGGAATTGTCGCTCTGTCACCCCTATAACCGATATATTATTGTTCCGGACTACCCGCGCATGGCCTTTTGCCATGATATCGCCTCCCGCTGGATCATGCATCACGCCAGGGGGGCGCTAGCATTACAGAAGGCTACCGGCCTGACCAATGAGATCATCAAGATAATGGAGGGGCTGGATAACATAAATCCACTGGGCTTGGATTTTCCTCTGGATGACGTGGAGTGGATTAGTTTCCTGGATGATTATGGCTGGTGGGCAATTCACGAAAAGAATACGATCCGCGAATCCATCATGAACTCCCTGCGGGAGTTCTTGGGGCATCCGCCGACTTATTATTATACTCATACCAGTTCGCTTATTGCCCCGCGGGGATTCCCCCTTGAGCGGGTAATCTCGCCCCGGCTTAATTTTGATATCTCCCGTTTTCTGAAACAGGGGATGAATAAAGCGGAAGCAGTCGCGCTGGGTTGCTTCCTGACGGCAGGCCGCTTTAGCCAGGACCTCTTCCAGCGTATGGGGTTGGACGCTACTCCGCTTCTGATCATGGACCAGGGTATCGGTATGGAAGGCCATATGGCTTTTGTGCACAATATGAAGGTTTTGGGTTATGTTGACCCGCGCAGCGCCGAACCGTTCCTTAAGGCCCTGCAACAGGCAGGGGTTGATGGAGATAAAATAAATGGAATTTAGCAAGCTGCTCTATAAGCTGATCATGCATTATAACACCGTGCTCTATAACTGGTATAAACTTTACGGCGATATGACTCAGGAAACCTTGCGGCCGGACCACGCTGTGCCAATTCCTTTTGCTGTGGGAGTAAATAATTTCTGGGATTTCTTAAGGCCGGGCGAACCGAACATCCCCGCACAGCTGCTGAATTGGATCCCAGGCAAGGAGCTCTGGAACTTCGGTGATTTCCTGCTTTACTTTGCTAAACCCTTTGAGGGTTATGGAGGCAGAGAGCCATTGACCCAAGGAGAAATAGAAACCCATTTTGGGAACATGCGAGGGCTCTATGAACGAATTATGGAGGTCATTGGCCTGGTAGGCCGCGTCCCCGATTATGGAATTACCACTAGCACGCTCTCGGCTATCCAGCGCGGCGCAGGAGTAGTATTTACAGTAGTTAATGGGCCGCGTAAGATCTGGGCAGCACAGGCATCAGCGTTCATGACGGCTTCTCCTGAATCTCCTTCCAGTGCCGGACAGTATCAAAACCGTATTTTTATTCTGACTGAAGATATTGCCCGGTATCTGCCAGCTGAATGGCTTGAACTTTGTTTTGAGCTTGATTGTTCGGAGATCCCTGCCTGGGAATGGGAAAGATACCGTGAGCAGAACGCAAAGGAGCTTTGGATAGGCAGAGGCAATAATAAAATAATTTGTCAGCGCGTTGAGCCTGCGTCGCCGAAATCTGCACGGCCCCGCATAGTTTCTGCTACCCGAAAGGTATTTTCAGGTAACTTAGTAAAGACTTTTATTAAGAGTTTAAGAAGAAATGTAAAGCACGGTACCGCAACTTGTTGTACGCCAACGGCTGCGGATAGTAGGAACCGTCCCTGCGGTTTGGGGGTGTATGAAAGCGAAAATGGTCCGATGAAATTGGAGGTTATGCAGGTTTTACAGAAACGGTTATTGCGTGCCAAGGCGGAAGAACGTATTATTGATGCTAGGCCAGAAGATATTGAGAAGGAACTTACTCTTGGGGTAATGGAGACAGAGGGCGGAGTTTGGGCGAATATTGAAAATATTATGAATATTTTTGAACTTGCGCCGGTTTATTTTGTAAAACACGGTCCCGCTCAATTAGGAAATTCTCTCTTATCTGACCATGCCCTTTGGCAGGGGTCGTGGGATAAATTTGTTTTGGCTTTAACTATACCGTGTGATACTACCGGGCTTTTACCTTGCGGAATATATGTTCCGTTTGAATTGTTTGAGTTGCTTAGAGTAAAGGGAAATTTAGGCTTGCTGGCTATGCTGCTGGGACACGAGCTAAAGAATTGGCTTGAGGCCTGGCCTGACGATAAAGAAGACACTGTTTACGCTGAAGATCTGTCGCGCAAGATGTGTCCGTTGATCAGAGAAGCCCCAGGATCCTATCCTTCACGATTAAGGAATCCCGACCAGACGCTTACCCCAGAATTTGCTGCCGCCGTTATCTATGAGCAGCAGCCGCAATTCCGCGCGCTAATCCAAGAGGCAGAGCGTATCACGAGCCTGCGCCAGACCTTGAATATTATTATTTCTGCGACAAGAGGAAGGAATAAAGATATATGCGGGTTGGCCCAAGAATTTGATCGGGTGTTGGCAGCGCCGATTTCGAGGCCAAGCGATAGATTCAATATCTATGCCGCGCAATTACCCTTGGAATACGGCTATCCTATTTTTGAGAGCTCTTCAGTGTGCCTAGCTAGTGATATCTTACATGATCCGCTTGAATTGGCAGTTACCATTATTCATGAATTTGGCCATCTTTTGCAAGGGCCGGAGACAGGCCTGTTAGATGGGCAGCATAAAGAATACGTCTGCCAGCGACTAGAGGATTTAGTGTGTCTTTCCCGGCCAAGTTATTTTAAAGATATTAAGTTGCTGTGCCTGGATTCATTTACTTTGCGGGGCAGAGAAGCATTTATCTCTCATATTGAGCATGCCATAAGGATACAGGGCGCGTCAGAATCGGTGCTTGAGCCGGTTTCATTGAGGATAACCGCTTGTCCCAAAAATGAACAGCCGTGGCTGGTTGCGGAAATAAACGGGATTTTTGATTTTTCCGACCCCTGCTTATGGGCTGTCCTTGAAAAAAATGAATTGCAATGTCTGCGCGCAATCCGCGCCAGATGGAACATCCTCGATTCAAATAATAA
>JAPLLP010000312.1:4247-6204 GCA_026387515.1 Candidatus Omnitrophota bacterium
AAATAATAAGAGGATCGAGATCTATGTGACTGATAATATGCAGGATTTTACTGCCTGTTCTGAACTCTTAACTTTATATTGTAGATTGTGCAGGCAGGAGATGATCTTGCGGGAAAATGCGCAATATTTATCCGGGCAATTCAAAGAGGGGTGGAGTCCGTATTGCATTGATGCGCATAATACCTGTCTTTATATAAAAGGCATATTAAGCAAGATATTCCTTCCTCAGGAAGGACAAAAGGCCTCGCCTGTGCGAGTGAGTATTCTGAAAACCAGAGAAGGCTCCAATCTGTCGAAAGATCCGGAAACGGAATTTATTGGGTGGCTTTCGGAACAATTTAGAGGCCATAAGATCGAAGGCCAGATCGATGCGGCGGGTTTACAGGAGCAATTATTAGATAAAGGGCAAAAAGAACGCGATGTGGCATTAGAGACTCTGGCCTGCCTGAGCTTAGATAATTGCCGTGCTGTGCCGTTACGCAGCCTGTTAGAATTAGAGACGGTGGTGAATTATTTGGTTGAAGAGGATAGCAGAAAACGCTTTTTTATCTATGGTTTTACGCCTAAAGTGCGTCAAGCGACCTTCCGGCTACGCAAAGATGACCCTTATTGGCAATTATTGATGGTAGCGCAGGCAAATCTCGCGCGAGTTATTGCTGTGTCCGCGGATAAAGAGAGGACTGAGCCTGGTTGCTGGCCTATCATGACAAGGTATTATGGTCAGATCAGCAAGGTATGCGGAATTTTTATTGGCTGGGCATTGGCTCCTGGATTATTGGAGTCGCTGGGGTTTGTCGGTGGCGTATATACTTTATTATCTTGGTCTTTTGGATTGCCGTTTAGCCTTGGCCCACCCCAAATTTTACTTATCTTCCTGCTTCTATCTGCTTGGCATATACTGCACCTCTTTAAGGCGCAGGATAAATCGCTCGCCTTCTCTAAGGCTAAAGTAAAGATAAGCGCGATAACTCTATTATTGTTCACCTTCTCATTAATGATCCAAAGCCCCTACCTTGGGATGTTTAGCCTTCTAATACCTCATATTATCGTTAATGCATTATTGGTTTCATTTACGGAATTAATGTTTTTCTGCAATGCCTGCCTTTATGCGCGCGCGAAGGACGTTTTTGGGCGTTCCGATAACGTTCGCATTAGTGAGCCGCGTATCGCATATTTATACGAATTAGGCACATTTCCCGGATTTTTTATGCAAGGCCTGTTGGATATGACAGAGAGCTGGAATGTGAGCATGCGTAATTCATCCGCCTATTATCTAGACGGATTGGCCAAGATTCATGGTTATTCCCGCGCCGAGCTGCAGCAAAATAGCCATGAGGTTTACTCCAGAGAGTTAGCATTCTGGAGGGGTGAATCGCTCAAGCCGGCAAGAATAATCGTGCTTTTAACTCGATTCTTCAAATGGCTTATTACGCCCTCCGATATGAAGGTTATCGGATTACTCGTACTGGTGGTGTTTATATCTGTAGTAACAACAATAGCAATTAAATGGTTTCTTGTATCTCACGCGAGCACGGCTTTTGCCTTTGCCGCTTGCAGCATAATAGTAAGCCAAGGTTCCGGGGGGATAGAAATAATTGAGATAGAGGGGGAGAAGTTTGAGAATCCGGATGCGCTTAAAAAAGAACTTCTGAATATGGCGTTTGAACGTATGGACCTTCCTCGGAAAACAACATTCTTATGCTGCCAGCCTCAAACCAAAGAGCAGTGGGATGAGGCGCGAAATTTCGGGTTTAGCAGTGCGCTTGACCTTAAAACTATAGCAGAAGTTGTAGAAACCGGCTTAAAACCAGGAAGATTTACCTCTTCTCAGAAGCGTAATTTATTTACCATAACCTTTGATCAGCCGATACCCGTTGGAGAAGGGTCGTTAGGGCAGCTGACCCTTACCCCTCATCACCGCCTAGACCTGAAACAGTTGCAAGAAGCCCTAAGTGAA
>JAPLLP010000250.1:0-5016 GCA_026387515.1 Candidatus Omnitrophota bacterium
TTATCAAGCCCTCCGCCTCTAAAGACTGTATTTCTTTCCTGATAAGCGTAATCCCGGGTAACAATTGCTTTCGCCCGCGCTTCCTTAACTCCTCAATTACCGCCTGCGTGTCTATCCCGGAATCAGTGAAAAACTGACTACCAATCTGTTTACATGATGATTGCAAGAGTACCATTTGAAAATAACTGACTGCATCAGCGAAATCGTTACGCAATACCGCATTCCGCGCGCCACCTAACCACCCAAAAGAATGAAATATTTTGCCTTCAATAACCCTATTCATAAAAAAACTAAAAGCAATGCCGCAGTCAAAATCATTTTCATCCCCTACCCCAGCCACCTTCGTTGCCTGCGATTCCCAGCGCCATCGCGCGCTTATCCAATAAACACATTCCCCGCGCATACTCAAGCAGGCCTGGGCATATCTGTCCAACAAGAAAAGCTCTGCAGTATTTTTTGCTTTTTTTATTAGTTCAGCTATCTGCCTGTGTTTCAATAGAAAAACTCCCTTATCTTCCTTTCCTTCGTGGCAGATGTATTTATCAAGCGCGGTCCGTTCCTCTAAACTAAAATTCCCCCTGCGCCAAGCCGCTGCCTGCGCAATGCGTTTCAAAATACTGCGGAGTTGCTCACGTTCATCAGATAATTGCCTGTTAAACAGCTCGGAGTGTTCTTTAAAAAACTCTCTGCCTTGAGCAGACGATAACACAAAAGCATAAAGCTCGTAGTAGGTATAAGGCGAAAAGTTATCCATCCAGCGCGCCTCATCGGGATGTAAGAGTAAATAGCGGGCGTTTTCGCTTAACGCAACCCATCCCTGCGCGCGCACCTGACGCAGGCGTTCAATCTCAGCGGCATACTGACTAAGCATACGTTTGCGGTTTTCTGCATGGTTTTGGGAACGCTCCCCGAGAGAACGCCCTTCGCCGCTATTGGCGGGCAGGCCTACCGCGGCGCAGGCGAAAATCTGCGAGGTATGAACAATGGCCCAATTCCAGGCACCAATCACCGCCAGCCAGAAGGAAACAGAAGCGGCCAGAGAACAAAGTAAACCCAGGGCCGCTAAAAGCACAGTCAGGGTAAGGATCGTTGAACCCCTTAACCCCGGCCTGGCCTTACTTTGCTGGGGCCGTCTCTTTTGCCATAGGCGTACTGCCCTTTCTATGCGTAACCTGAAATAAACCGTATAGATAAAATCAAAGGCGCTAAACAATAACGCGCCGATAATGGCTAACTCAATCAAGGCAAATGCCGCCCAGCAATACCATTTGGCATGCATAAAAATAAATATCGCCGGGCAGGCAACAGAAATTACTCCGCATGCTAAAACCAAAAGAATATTTCTGACGGAAAATAATTCGAAATTTTTAGCGAGCTCAACAAAGCGCCATCCGCGCCTGCGGGGGGAAGAGCCCGAGGGGGTACCGCTGTCCGTGACCATGCCGCAGAGCGCAATCGGCAGGCAGCCGAAGTATAACGCGCCTACGGCGCAGGCAAAGATCATAACTATCCCAACCAGCTTAACGAAGAAATTAAGTTGCGCCGCCGGAGCATGGCCATTTTGCCCATGCTCCCTCCCATTGCCAGTAAAGGACATCGGCTGGGATGGCGTCGCGGGTTTCTTAGCTTGAAGCGTCCAGATCTGCAGCCCAATGGTTACTTTCGGAAGATACGTTAGCTCCGATTGTCCATAACTTGGTACGTAATCGTCTCTTGCTTGGTCATTTTGATAAAACTTCCCGTATTTTAAATCGTAATCTAATCCCTGCTCCTCCAATACATCCCGGAGTTCCTGTCCTCCTTCAAGGCCAAAGAATACGATTTTACCTCCCGGCTTCTGGGTCACCCTGACTGCCTCCCTCCAGAGCAACTTACGATCCTCAACGCTACAGCTTACCTCATCCATAACCCCTTCCAGAAGCATAATCACTTGAAAAGTATTATTCTCATAAGGTATACCCCGATGGAAAATTTTAGATATTGGGCCACGGCAGTCGCGCAGATGGAACTTCACACTTTGCGCAGACGGAGCCTCTCCCCTCAGCTCTATTAACCTGTCTATGGTTCTTGCTATGTTCAACGGATGGGCATCAATACCTACAAATTGTGCCTGCGGGTAGGCCACGGCTAAACCTGAGGATTGAATCTCACTACTAGGGCGAATACCGACATCAATGATCACGTTACCTTCGCCGCAACCAATATCCAACACCCGGTCCTCGGCTTTTATTATTTTATTTTTCCTAACCGTTTCTCTCTTTTCTTCAGGGCTAAGCCTGCTAATCCAATGCTCTTTGGTGTAACCTATACACAAATCCCCTGCCTCTATTCTTCTGTCTATATCCTCATTGCCTGAAGATATCTTAGTTAAGACCATATACTGCCAGATAAGAATTTTTTGATACGGCCCAAGATCAGCTAAATCACTACCCTGCTCAAAACTCCGATAAAGCCCTCTTACGGATTTTAGTTCTTGTTCGCTGTAAATACCGTATTCCACCAAAAGCATCTCCCGCCAGAGCAAAGCCAAGAAGCTGGGCGTTGCGGAATTTCCCTCTTTAGGGTCTAAGAAAATGTGCGCCTTGCGGGCTTCTTGTAAAACACCCCTAAATTCCTCTAAACAGTTTTCTTGGATATATCGGTCAATTAGTTCGTGGACAAGCCTATCTTCTTTGGGTAAATAATAGTGCAGGATCTCTTCGGCAAGGGTAACGACAGCAATTAGCGGGGGAGCCCGGGTGAGCATTGCCCAGTTAAAGATTATCTGCCGATTCTGATCTTGACTGGTTACTAAAGCTAACCTGTCTCCCGGAACCTCCCAATTGAACTGCGCCGGGATTATGCCTCTTTCTATTTTTTTATCAGCGCCAAGGCGCCCTTCGGCCCATTGCACAATTCTTAGGGCCGGCGGTAAAATAAGTTGGAGAGAATCTCCGGCGCTAAACAAGCTCGTCGGAAGATTAATCTGCCTGGACATCCGTACTCTTTGATTGGCTAAATCCAATTCCAACGACTCTTCACCTAAAACTATCTCCTGGAAACTCATCCTCCCTGCCACACCGGCCTGCAGCCGAGAGGCAAGGTTTAAAAATAGAGGCGTCCCCTTTGTTGCTGTATCAAGTTTCTTAAAAACTCGGATCCTGCGGGTGCTACTGCCTTCCGGGCGGAAGGTATAAGAAGTTTCCTCATAAAGCCCGGCAGCTTTGAGCTCGTCAGGCTCCGGGGCAATCTCACTATCATATGTTTCGACGATCACGGCGCCATCGGCGGTTATCACGCGCGCTAACTCTCCGTAAGCTACCACGGCCTCAGCCGGATTCATACGGCGGGCACTCCTTATATCATGGAAAATAACACGCGGATAAATGGACAAAACCCCATAAATAATCTTCACCGAGCCATCGGGAAGGATTGGTAAATAATCTTTAAAATAATCCCCGACATGTATCACTAGGGGATGTTTCACGGTGTTACCGGTGTAACCGACGCCATGTATAACCGCTCCCTGGCGATGCAGGAAATCGATCATGGAAGTTTCGTGGCCCGGGCCGAGCTCAAGGAAGGATTGGCCGCGAACATTAGACATTCCGATAATACGATTAATCTCGTAGGCGATATTGGCAAAATAAGGCGGGGCCTCTTCACGAAAAACATTAATTCCCATAGGCGTTTCCTCAAAGGTAACCCTGGCAGCTATCATGTTTACCGGCACCAGGAGCAGTATGCAGGCGAGTATAATTACGATACCCGTTAAACCTCGGGAAAATATTCCGGCGGCCCAGAGGCCCAAGTTGCAGGCGACAAGAGTAAAAGATAGAACTACCCGCTTTCTCATCTGAAATTTAATACCATTTTCTTTAGCGCAAACAAATGATTCGGGAGCAGGGGGCTGAATAACCGCGGCTTGAGTAAATAGTGATTTCATGCAGTACTGCGGGTTATATTTCGCTTCATCAAAACATTCCTGGATTCTATCTATTGTTTTCGGATATAAAAGATCGAACTCCTTTTCTGCAACCTGTATAACCTCGCCTTCCAAGCCGAGGCTTTGCCTTTTTTGCCGGTAAACCTCATCATCGGTAATATCTAATAGTGTAAAGTAGTCGTGGCCGCCGGTATAATACCATTCAAGGTATTTCTCGCTGAAACCGCTGCGTAACGAATCTTCTTCTTCATGAGGATCGTATAAATTTATCCACTTTAATTTTTTGCCGGTAAAGTGGTCAAACTGGCCATCTGTAAAACTAAGATAATATCTTCTTCCCCCGAACGTTTCTATTTCGAGCCAGATATGAGATTTGCATAGATTACCCTCGGCTTCACGGAAAGTAGCAGATACCAGCCTTATATCCTTTAATCTGCTTCCGAACTCAGCCAAAAGAAGTAGCTTGGCCAACAAGGAGGCATGCGCGCAAACCATCGGGCAATGGTATAAAAATAAGAATTTTTCTTTTCCTTTCAATAAATCTTTATCAACTTGCTCTTGAGTGCCGAACAAAAGCGCCCATTGTAACGGCCTATTTATCTCTTGGGCAAAGGCATTTAGCTCGTCAAATAGAGCTGGTTTCTGGGAACCTTTAGTCATAGAAGAATCTACAATCCCCATAAAGGGAATAACAAACACGCCGAGACCGCTTAAGCCTACCCACATCCTCTTTACATCTGCCAGATGGAATAAATTACCGGCGAATAAAAAGTACGCCACCAACGAGATAAGAACGACTATAACCCCGCACACAATTAAAGCAGTTCTTCTTTTCCATTCAGCCGCTGAAAGGACTTTCGGCACAATCCCCAACAAAGTAATATCCTTAATATGATTACTCAACCAATGGCTCCCCTTAGGACCATCATGCAAATAGTCAATGACCCCCCCCTCTCTCTGGGTTAGGGAATTATAAAAAACCTGATATATGGAAGGGTTGCCTACAGGCGCATTTATTTGCACCTGCGGATTAAGTTCATGCATGCGCGCGAACGATTTCTGTAACCAATCGTTCGCGGATGAAATAACAC
>JAPLLP010000250.1:5049-11113 GCA_026387515.1 Candidatus Omnitrophota bacterium
ACGCAACAGCGCCCTGCCCCGGCCTTTACGCTCGATGGGGAAATGAGGATCATAATAAGGTATTACAATTGTCTTTATCTCCGGGATTACCGCCAATTTCACATTTACGTGTTCAACAGGTTTGCCGTCTTTCGTAATATAGACTGTGACGCTGCGGACTAAGATCCCGTCAGTCACGTCATTACGCTCTTCTTTAAAAACATACCCCTCCTTTAATAAATCCCGCAGAGTACACTCTGAATCCCCTGTCCCGCTTATATAAGCCCCGCAGATCACCATTAAGGCCGCCAGGGTCTGCCACTGGATAAGCCCGCTTAAATCCAAACCGAGTATCTTTTCTAAAATTATGCTTATCATCGGCCCAGAGGCAAAGATGGCTGAAAACTGCGAAACATCGAATGAAAGCATGCGCTGCAGCTTGAAATTGCATAACCAGAATACTATAAAGAAACTCACCCCCGTTACCGCGAAAAACACGTTGTGCGCGCTAAGTATGGATATGCCGTTATGGATTAAAAACGGCTCTCCGGATATAAGCATGATCGGGACCAGCAAAAGAAAATTCACCACATAATTACTAAGAAGCAGCATTATAGGAAGCCATTGCGCCAGCTCTTCGTAATGGTCAGGCCTGGCTTCTTTGCTGTATTGAAATACCTTTCTTAATGCAGGGGGCATGGTGCCGGCTAAAAGCCCGAATGCCACTCCGATAAATAAATCTTTTAACTGAAAAACAGAGGTATTTAGAGTTAAAAGCACCATTGGCACTACCCCAAACAATAAGCCGATCGCTCCGCCCAGCATTTTTCTTGGCCAGCCCTCTTTTTCCCGGTTATAGTGAAAGGCTAAAATCCAGGTGACCATATTGCCTAATTGATACAAAACCAGTAATATGGCTATGCTCACCTTGGGGAAGACAAAATATACCCCTAACGAAACAATGAGATTGATTGTCCCTGGGGTAAGGATAAGCCGCCACTCCTTGCCGGAAAGCGCTGCGAACATCCTCATTAGTTTGCTGTAGGCTGAGGCTGTTTTCATTTTTTTGTAGATAGCGAACAGCGGAACTACGACAAGAAACGACAAGAAGGCGTTGATACAAAACACCCAGAAGGTCATTTGCAGCGCGGACACGGAAAGCTTGATCACATTAAGGAAATGGAAAGCCATCGGAGAGGCAATGGCGGCTACAAAAGCCAGGAGCACTTTATGTCTTTCAAGAAATCCTGAAACCCGCTTAAATATATTCATCCCTGCCCCATCCTTATGCGAAGCAACGATACCGGCTAGAATCAGTGTTATATTGGAAAGGATCTGTCCGCTGGTTACAGGACTCCCCAATATTAGCCATGCCCATAAAGATGTCCAAAAAGGGATGACTGCCATGGTAAAAGCAAAACGGGGTAAAGACATAAGCCGGTAGGCGTTAAAGGTCCCTGCCCAGGCAAAGAGAAAAATAACCGCAAGCAATATAATGTGCCAATTCACAAAATAGGCCGCAATATTTCCAAATGAAAGCGTGGCGGCATCTTGTATCAACCCTACGCCTGGCAGCCAACCCTGATTGCCTATTAAAATCCAGATAGGCAGCAATACCCAATGTATGAGGCCAAAACGATACCCTTTCTTGATCTGGCAATTTACCGCTGCACGGTAGTAAGGAGCGCGATAACCATCCCAAAACCCAAGCCCTTTTGGAAAATATTTCCCTTCAATACGGCAAAGAAACTTTCTTGTCCGCCAAATAATAAGCCCAAATGGCCATCAACAAGTATAAAAACTGCTGATAAGAGAACGCACGCCAGGCTGATCAAATACTTTGGTTTATATTTCTCATCTTTTTGCCCCATTATTCTTCCAAAAATCCATACCCCTAAGATAAAACTAAGCAATAACCCCGTAACAAAGCTGGTAGAATATATCTGCGGGGCCAAGGCGGATTTAAGGGCATACGCGAAAAAAATGGTGAAGATACACTGGCTGATCACCGGGCTAAAGCGCACGCTGAATTTCTTTCCGTCACTCAAAGCATCAAAAGCAGTCTCTTCCTTGGGCGTATAACGCCAGCTACCAAGAAATACGAACACGCAAATATTTGCCAGGGTGAAAAATACCGGAAGATAGCCCACCGGATTTACATATTGGATATGAAAAACTATCTTCCCAATAACAGATGAAAAGCCCATTGCCGCCGGTAGGAAAAGCGACAACAATTGGATTTGGTGTTTCTCTATCCATGCGCGCGTGCGCGCAAGTGGCAAACGCATGGAAAAATCAAAGTTTTGCGCCTGCGCGGAAAGCGCAAGCCATTCGCTTTCATGTTCTTTATGATTCAACTCGTGCAGGGTGAGAGAATTTATTACTAGGAGGGAGAGCCTGTCTTTGGGGATGTGCCAGATTATTTCTTGAGCCTTATGGTCCCAGCTGGCAATAGGAAGGAATATCGCTACTAAGGGGGCGAGAAAGCTCTTTAACCACGGCGGGCCGCGGATTAATTCTTTTGCCCGGGCAAGCTGCAGGGAAAAACACTCATTTATAACCTGCGTAAAGCCCTTTTTAGCTAAGGGGCTCTTTAACCACTGCCCAAAAATTACTTTGCCCAGCCATTGCCGAAAAACAGTAGTGTGCTGCTTAGCCTTTTTGAACCCGAAAAATAACGCCGGCAAATAATAAAATACGCCTAAGAGCAAGAGTGTCACGCGCAGCCAAGGTATATTCGTAAGCCACATGCCAAAGATAACGAATAGGCCGAAGTTTATAAAAATTGCGCAGGGCAGGATAACCCAGGCCCATCTTCTCAATCCTAAACGCTCATCCTGGCGTATATCTTTGTTAGCCATACAGCCGAGAAAGATGGCCGTTAATGGCTGCAAGGCAGCGACAATAACGCTTTTTATATCTGTGCTGCACGGGATCAAAAATATAACGGTAATGATAAATGCCCAGGTAGGAAAGATAATAGCGATAACCTTCCTCAGCGGGGGAAGCATATTATTTAGCGTTTGTTTTATCGAGCGCGAGGTGATTATCTCGCGGGAAAACTCAGGAACGCGGTGCAGGATAAACGCGACGACTCCAGATATGGGGCTAGTGGTAGATTGATCTGCCAGGCCGATTATAGCCCGAGGCAAAGCCCCATCCCATAAAATATAGGTCAGCGGCCAAAACCAGCCATAAAATAAAAGGGTGGCAAAGATCACGATTACCACATTAAGCGGTTTATAAGGCTGCCCGGAGAATTTTTTATTGAGATATTGCCCGAGCACCTCTCCGGCAGGGATAAATATCAGGAAGCTTACCAGGGTCTGCGTATTGGTGACGCACAATATGGTCACAAGCCAATCAGGCAACCCTTTAAGCGAATTCGTCAGTCCGCAGGACTCCCACAATGACTGATTAGGAAAGTATAGATAAATGAGCTTTAAAACAATGGCCGTGCCTATTAAAACCAGGACGATAAGTTTCAGCCAGAATAATTTATTTTCAGAGGGTTTACCTTGGAGCCTGAAAATATGGGCCTGGGCCCTTAAAGCAGAGTGGGTTCTTTTGGGATGTCCCGCGATCGGACAGATGAGGGCTAAGCAGAGTATAGGTAAGAATAGAATGATTAATTGTATAGAGTAACACACAGAATAAGGCGGAGCCCGGATCAAAGCATTGATCCACCATTCAATCTGTTTAGGATAATTTTCAGCTATAATTTTAAAGAATCCTTTTATCACAGCCGGACGCATCCTTATTAAGCCGAACCATAACATACCGCAAGCCTGCGCCAAAACAGAGCATTTACCAAATAAGAACGATATAATTCCGTCTAAATCGCTCCAGTCTTTGTTGACAATGGCGTCGGCCCGAGCGTTGATCAGAGGTTTTTCACGCGCCTCATCTACTGCCAGGCCAATGGCAATCGCGCCGACTGCCTTAGCATTCTGCACATCCGCCTGTCCGTCGCCAAAGACCGCTATCTGTCCCGGCCTAACCTCGCGCCCTTCGGCTTTCTCTCTTGCCATAATAACCCTGATCAGGTCTGCTTTGTTAAACTGCCTGTTCCCTGCTTCACCGGTAGCACCATATATGCCTTTAAAATATTTTTTCAACCCGATTTTTTCCGCGACATATTCCCTTGCCGCTACATCTCCTCCGGTAATAACATAACAGGGGATCCGACGGGAATGGAAATATTCTAACAATGGTATTATTCCTTTTACTAAAGGAGGATTTTGCGGCCAGAACTTCTCTTCTTGTTTCAAGCGCGCATCTCGTCTTTTCCTGTATTCTACGCAATAGGCTGCAGCGTCTTTAATAACAATTATACCTCTCCCCTGAGCGTTAGCTATTGCCTGCAGTACCAGTTGGTCCACCGGCCTCCCCAGATACCCGATCATCAACTCATGGGCTTCTTGCCTTATTGCCTCCGTGGGTTCGTTTTCGCCGGAAAGTATCTCAATCGCCATATCTTCTTCGATCTGCATGCCAAAGCTCAGGGCAGTGGAAACCGTATCGTCAAAATCGAAAATAGCTAAGCGGATATCCAATCCGCTCCTGGGGATCATGGCTAGAGGCCAATCCAGCCAGCGCGTCAGCCAGCCATTGGCAAAGGCGTGAAAACCCATGGCCAGGAGCAAGGCAAACCCCGAAGCATACATAAAAGCGTAAAGATTATGCTGAAAAATAAGCGGGAGAAAAAACCCTAAACGGCTGATAGCGCCGATAAGCTCAATACGCATCACTATTGGCTTCGAGCGATTATGGTCTTCGGGAAGATAATCCCATTTGATTCTATCCGGGCCATCCCAACTGGCATATCCAAATACGTGTGATAGCGCAAAAATAAACATGCTGGCCACATACGCGATAATAGTTGCTTCCCAAAGAGCCATTTTGCACAGATACGCCAAGAGCAGGCTGCCGCCGGTAATGATCAAGCTGCCAAAAATCGGTTCTTCAAGCGCCCCGGCAATGGCCGCCGCCCATCTAATTGGGATATATTTAAGGTATTTCGATTTGTTCTGAAATTTTTGAACGAGCTTGGCGGTCAGAAAGATCAAACCGAGGGGATGTTCAGGCGCGGTGGCATGCTTTCTCACCACACTGGCTAAACCCCAGAGCATGGGCAATCCGTGCTTCAGCACACTCACCGTAGTCGCCTCAGCAGACTCAAACCAGGCAATAGGCACTTCCGCTATTTTGTATCTTCTCTTTATTAGTAGAAGCAATAGCTCGGGATCAAAATACATCCCTGAAGCGCGCGCCAAAGGCAAGATATCCAGTAAGGCCTGGCGCGTAAAGACCTTGAGTCCACGTTGGGTATCCCGTATACGGTCTCCTTTGCTATTGCGTAAACCCGGAACAATCATATGCACGCAACGGTTAAAGACGCGGCTGGATAAATTCCGGTACCAGGGCATATCAAGCTGTTCCGCGCCTTTTATCCGACGTGAAGCAATAGCGCCGCCTACCCCCGGCTCATTAAGCGCGCGTTGAAAATTACCCAGTAACACGGAGCTTATGGAAGTATCTACGTCAAAAAATCCAATGTGCTGAGCCCATCCTTCATCAACGGCAAAGCGCAATCCGCGCAGCACTGCCAAACCTTTTTTACTGTGTAACTCTGCTTTCTCCTGAGGAGTTACGGTAATGATGCGCACCTGGCCAGGCTCTAGGAATTCGCCGCGGCCGGCATATTCCTGCTGTATCTGGCCCCAAAGCTCTTCCACACAAGCTGCCGAGGCCAAATCCGGGGTGCCATCATCAACCGCCAGTATCCTCCACTGAAAATCAGGGTTAACGCGCTTAATGACCTGGAGCTCTTCTATCTTTATCCGTAAGGCATCTTCGCCCAATTCATTTTGGGGAGATGCCGGCATGAGCCTGCGCATCTCATTAAACATAGGCATAACCATAAGCAGGCGCTCAGGGCTTTTGCCCGCGTAATAAGCTAACGAATCCTGCATTAGCTTACGTCCTCTTGCGCTACGAGCATATATCTGTGGATCTAACGCCGGAGGAAATAATTCCTCTAATATACGGATCATCTCACTTCCCTCCTTAGGGTAGCTTTCTA
>JAPLLP010000250.1:11150-11998 GCA_026387515.1 Candidatus Omnitrophota bacterium
GGGTAGCTTTTTAAAAATGCCTCCTTGGTTTCAGCATCTGCCTGAAGATGGGGCTTATGCTCAATTGTCTCTTTAAATTCATGCAGAAAGATAAACTGTAAAAGTAAGTGAAGGATTTTTGGACGGCGGGATATTTTCTCTTCGAGTAACTTACGGGTATGCCAGGAAAAGATGATCTTGAGCATCCCGGACTCTTGGTCGTAAACAGGGATGACAAAATCTTTGGGAAAAAGAGGCGGCGCTCTTCCAGCAAAGGCTGCCTCATAAAATTTAACTGACGTATCCCGATAGGATTGGTTAAACGCGCTGATCGGCTCCAGATTAACGCCTCCTTCTGATAATAAACCCTTGAATGCCTTTGATTGCGCCGGAGTGATATTGCCAAACAAGCCGATAGACTGTTCTTTTCCTGTCATTATACGGTCATTATTCCTCCACCAACCTTTGATCATTTCAATACCATCGCAATATTTGGGGGCGCCGGTATTAACAAGCTCAAAGCGCCTGATCAAATCCTTAAACCACGTAGGAAAACGTTCGGTAAACTTGACTTCAAGCACCACCTGATCACCCCAGACACTCTGAGGGTCATGCATCGTAATGTGTAAATGCGGCTCAGTTTCTTTATCAACGAAGACTTGGCGGTCAAAAGTGATGCGCAAGGTATTACTGTCGTTCTGATAAGCTTCTCTAATATAGGTGATGTGTGCTGTAGGTTGGGCATTAAGTACAAGCATAAGCCGATTAAATTCCAATAGGGCAAACAGACATTTATCACTATTACCGGGAAACATTATCTCGTCACTCCCCGGTAATTGGCCTGCCAAGAGCATAGGCACGGCATCGCG
>JAPLLP010000250.1:12073-20521 GCA_026387515.1 Candidatus Omnitrophota bacterium
GCTTAACCTCAAAATGCGCGGGGCTGTCGGGATTGCCGTCGTAGTAGCGCACGCGCAGCTTAAAACGGTTTTTATTCCCTTCTTTAGTATCGTAATAGCATTTTAAATCAGGAGAATCAAGATATAGGCTGTGAATGGGGTATGAAAAATTCGGCTTGCCTATGCTATTCTCATCCAGATCCAGATATTGCGTCAGGTAATCCCGTATCTGAAGCGCCGTGCGCTCGTTTACGAAATATTTTTTCTCATAGCGCGAGGCCAGCAACCTATCTCCTGCCCCGGTTACGCCGCAAAAAAGCAAAATAACCGGAAAAACCGGCCCCGTCTGAATCCAGGCAGCAACAATGCCCAAAGCCATTATCAAGGTAGTTATAACAAACCATTGATTTTTGACCAGGCGCCTGATAACAGGAAAAGCGGTTATTTTTTGAAAGAGAGGTTTACAAATCAGGTTATTAAGCTCTTGGTTATTCCTATTCCTGCCGGTAGCGACTAATAAACAGCGCGTTACCCCTTCTTTTCGCCTTAACTCTTCGGCTAAATTTTGCGCGGCTAAATGCGGCAAGGCCCCAGCGCCTTCGATGACAATCTGACGCTGATCATATGCTCTTATCACCTCGGGAACATACTCGTGGTCAACCAAGACCACCTCGTCTACCAGGCGCGAAAGTATCTGGAATCCCAATTCTTCCAATTGTTTGGTATCAATGCCGTTTTCAATAAATCCCTCATTTTGCCCGGGAGCGCGGTATTCAATAAGCCTTCCCTGCCGTAATGATTCCCATCCGTGCCGGGTGCGTTCTGTCTGCGCCAGGATAATACGTATCCGCGGGTCTATGCGCTTGGCGGCAATGGCAAAACCACTAGATAAACCGCCTGCGCCAAGAGGGATGATCACTGCGAGCCTGCTCAAATCGCAACCCCTATCCTTTAGTTGTCTAAGTGCTAAATCACCCAACGCAGTATAACCTATCAACGCATCCCAACCAGCATGTTCCACAAAATAAGCGGATTCCCCTAATTGTTGCGCATCCTGCCTGGCTGCCTCTGCGGCATCTTCATAATTTTCAAAAATACCTTTCTGGCTGTTGCCACGCCTTACCTCCGCGCCATTGGCCTCCATGGCAATAATTTTGTTCAGGCCCGCCTCTTTACTTACATAAATCCTGGCTTTTATATCATTACCCTGCTCCCTTAGTCGGCGCACTACCTCACTCAAAGCCACGCCTTGATTTCCGGTAGTAGCGGATATGACCAGTGAAATACGAGTATTCTGCCTTATCGCCTTTAATAGGCCGTAACACAACCAGGGCTTAAACGAACCACTTGGCTGCATCCCTAGATCCAGTATATCAGTGACAAGCCCCCCTATCCCGCCTTCCCAGGTTACAAAATCAAGCGGCTGCCGGGTATAATTTTTTAGCCACTCCGGAGCTTGCGCTACTTCCTCCCAGAAACTTTCCGGTGCGCCGCATTCTTTAAGCGTCATGTCCACTTTTAAAGCTCTCACCCTTTGGACATATTCATCCGCATTGCCCTCCTGCAGAAAACCGGGTGACCTCCAAAGCTCCTTCTGGATATCCAATATCCGGCGTAAGAATGTTTTATCTTGATCGCCAAAAACGATCATTTGCACATAATCTGTGCGCCCCAGGCATAAGCCGAACAGATTAAGGGTTTCAAGAGCGGAAACCATAATTTTATTTTTGTCATGATACCTTCTTACATATACGTACACCCCAAATTCATTAAAGATCTCAGTTGAAACCTTAACAATCACCGCGGCCGGACGCGCGTGCATTCCTTTTAAAGGAAGGTCTATTTGGAAGGTTTCTTCCGCAGAGTTAGGCCCTATATGACGATCCTCTAAGTCAATACATGCCATTATCGCCGGCACAGGAGAACACGAAAGATCCCCTTCATTAAAAAAGAACTGAGAATCCGCATCGCTGTAGGTCATGCCTCCCGAAAGCCTAAAAACCCGGTATGAATATTTCCTTGGAGGGCCTTGCTCTGAACAGCATTCTATAGCCCCTTTTCCAGGTATCGCTACTTCCTCGCCCAGCTCTTTTGGCGCAACCTGGGCTTGGCCCTCAGGCGCTATCACAACATTAAATACGGCATCGCGTATCTGAAGGCTCTGCCTCATCGCGCTTATGCTGAAGAGATATGAATACCGGCTGAGAAAATCGCTGATTAACCTATTCCAATCAATTGTTGCCGCAGCCATGGCTTGGCTATTTAGCCTCCCGCTTCTAAGGATATTTGATACTGTTTGCTTGGTAGTGCCTGTGTGCCTGTAGGCATCTGCGGCAGGCAGGTATTGAGAAAATTCATCACACATCCGGAGCAGGCCTAAAGCCAAATCACTTTCTCTGACCAAGGGCATACCGCTAAGAAGCGCGCGGACATTGCCCTGCAGTTTGAATTCCTCAAATCTTTTTTGTATATCCTCCGGCCCTGCGCCTTCGGCTAAAACCAACCAGTAGAAAAGCAATGCCTTGATATTACGGTAACACTGCTCTGGATCATCGGGGCCCCGCTGAGGCTGCGCCTGAAGCTCATCTTCAATAAATATAAACCGATTCCCCCTCTTTTGAAAATGCCCGGTGATCTCATGGTAGGCAATGGCAGAAATAAGCTCTTCTATAAAAGAATTAATGCCCTGATTGTTATTGCGCAACAGGAGCGCTACGAGTTTGACAAAGTTCGTATTCACCAGAACAAGACCCTCTCTATTGATTCCGGATGAAGGAAAGAGGCACGCGGAGAACTCAGCCATCCTCATCCCCGTAATAATAGTATCGGTTTTCCACGCCCTTGCCTGCTGATAATTGACTCGATAAAATATGGTTTCGATGACCCGAAAGACGCAGGCGATCTCGTTAGTTGATATATCCCTAAAATCCGGCATGCGCGTAAAAGCCGAATCCGCAAAATCAACCCCGCCCTCGTTGTAACGCGTAGTTGGCGGCCGCGATAAATACTCATCCAGAGGTATGGGCTGCACAGGGCTCATGCCCCGCTGGGCTCTATAGGCATTAACTATAGTAACGACTTCTCCCTGATACGCGGCGTAGCGCTTTGCAAATTCTTCTACAGAATACGGCTTGGCAATGCCGCAAGAGCCGGCTATTTTCCCTAAGCTGTTAAATAACTCCAGGCAGGTTAACATGACGGTAATATTTCTCTCCTTCTGGTAGTGCGCTTTACTCAACGGCTGTCCCTGGCCGATAAGGAAGTATGCGCGCTGTGCCTTGATAAATAACACCTTGGCAAATGCATCAAGAATGCCGGATTCCCGCGCGTAAATATCTTGAAAATACCGGGCGAGAAATACCTTATAGGGATTCAGGTCTATCTCTAGAAATGCGTTTCCCAGGGGAGTCATAAGCAACAAAAACTCGATACCTGCCATTACCTGGGCAAGCGGGAGCGTCAGCTGCATTAAAAATGCCTGCTGCGCAGAAAAATTCCTCTTAAGATAGGTTTCCGGGAAATCACCGAAATACATCGTCGAGCCAACCCAGGATATATTAAACGCGTGCGGGCTGGGTTGAATGACTCCCACATTATCAAGCTTGCGTAGAGAGTCTGCCCAGGCCTCAAAGCCTTGCATGAGATAAGCAAGGTCGCTTGAGTTACTGTGCCATTGCGGCCGCAGTTCGAGCAGGTATCTACCGGGAACGACAATCGCGGTAGGCACCATACCGCCGCCCTGATTAATGATCAACTGGGAATCTACGAATATATCGCCGAAACGGCGGTCCTCTTTATCCATACAACCTAATACCAGCACGCCTAAAGGCTCACCCCGATATGACCTATTCTTATAGCGCATCACGGCAATGGGGACACCGACATCAGCGCCGCCATAGAATGCTTCGCGGTAACTGCGGTATTCCCGCAACACATAACTATAGCGCTCTCCTCCCAGCGGGATAGGCGGAATAATTTTTGGATGCAGGTTAAGCTCGGCGTCAATTTCCGCATGGATCTCCGGAGATTCCTCATCCTGCAGATAATCTCCTTCTCCGGGCTTCCTGGGGTGCTGTGGGTCGGAAAAATCCCCCATATCCTTAATCTTTATAACCGCTACCATCGCTCTTTTCTGTATGCCGTTTTTACAGACGTTCACTCCGATGGGCGCATCCGGCCCAATATATCCTGAACGGCTTTTGGCAAAGTCGGGCTTCATTCTCCAGGTAGCCACAGCCATGATTTTTGCGCGCAATTCCGGAGTTAAAGACACATCGGGATTCCATTCTACTTCGTCTATCTCCAGAATTTCCCCACGAGGATTTTCTGCAAATCTTTGCGCCTGGGCTGCGATTGCCAGATCATGCTCAGGGAAAGATTCATGGAAAATAGTTTCCTCAATAATCCAGCGGCGCATAGCTGGGGAATAACCGAGTTCTTCCAGTAGGCTATCAAATACCTCTTGCGGGATATTCCAGGGATTGCCTTGCCTATGTTGGGCAACAGCAAATTCATCCGCCGGGCCACGATACCCGATGCGCCCATTTTCTTTGGCCCTTTTCACCGCGGCGATATAGGCACTGCTTAAATATCTGAATGCCTCAGCCGCCTTAGGATTTTTCCGATATATCCGGGCAGCCTCTGCCATATTCTTGCCTGTGACGTCGTGGGAGAGAGCGGGTGGCGCGATGCCGGCAGGCGCCGGGGCGTCAGTATTAAGAAAAGCGCAAAAAGACCGCTGTATATTAAGACTGCACAACCTTTTCCTTTAGCCCATTTGACAAAATTCTCTTCACTGATGCTAGAGTGAATCCAAGGCATATATACCTCAACAATGATTAAAGCTAATTTCTCTCCATTCTGTTCTAATTCTTCTATCTGTTGTTTTGCCTGCTGGGCATTAGTTGCTTCCTTCACGAGATATCCTTCATCTCTTAAAAGTTGAGCTACTGGAACGCGTATCCCGTAGTAATTATCTACAAGGAGAATAGTCCCTCCAGCAGCCTTAACCTTGGGATAAATAATCTGCTCGCCTTTACCTACCCTGATAACCAGGTTGTTTACCACGCTTTCGTCTTTAATCTCGAAACTACCATCATAGGGGTCTTCAAAATCAATCTGCAATCTACCCTTAACTATTACATTATCGCCTATCTTAATATGCTTGCCGCCCAGATAAACACAGGATTGCCATTGGATACGCAAATTATTTCCTACCTTCGTTTTTATTTCTGCTGCTGAGGTGGCAAATGCCGGCGAAAACTCCAACTTGCTTTCCGCAGAAATTTCTTTTGCCCGGCCGGAATCCCATAGCCGCTTTTTGGCTAAATCCGAAATTGCCCTGGCCACATCTAGCGGCGAATCTTTACCCTGCATTTGTTTAAACGGAGCAAAACACTCCTCCCGCGGTAGGACCACGTTTATGCTGGCCTTTGCCTGGCTTTGCACATCAAAGAAGAAATACTCAAATTTATCAACGCGCGCATCCTGCAGCCGCCCATCTTTAAAGAGCCGCGCCGCTTTATTACGCACCAGGCGGCATGGGGGAAACTCTAAAGTGGTCAGAAAATTAAGAGAGAAAACGAACCTGGAAATAGAGCCATATTCATACCCCGGCCTATCTCTGATCGCGGCTGCGGCCGGCTGGTTGTATTCTATTAAGAAACTCTCGCCGGTTACTCTATCTTCGGCCATCATCGCCAAGCCTTCAAGCGCGTCTTTCTTGCCCACCAAGGTAACGGAAGAATCCGACCGTTCTTTCAAATGACAGCCTAACAATTTCTTGTTCAAAACCGGCATAGGGTTATCCACCGCGCAATAGAAAAAGGTAATTATGCCTCTATTGCGGGCCTCTTCTAATGCGCTAATTTTTCCACCATCAGTGCGGCTTAAAGGATCACGTAGGGCGCGGAATAACCCACCATTTCCGTTTGGTGAAGTAAAAATAGTACTGGTATCTGCCATAGCTACTTCGCGAGTCCCAGCAATAAATGCCGGTACGCTTTCTTGTCTTATAAAAACCACGTTCTCTCGGCCTAAGCCAAAATAATTATTTCCGGCAAAATATTCCCGCGTGGCTGAATCGGTAACATCAGAAGTCATAATGAACCAAACTACCGGCTTACCGTAAGCATAGCGAGCCGCAAGCAATTCATCGGCAAAGCGCGCAAAAAGAGTTTTCCCGCAAACCACCTCAATAGGATGCACGCCTTTAGGATAACTCAGGCCTGCCCGGGTAGACATTCCTCCGGCAGCGGTGATTACGCCTACGCTGCCGCTGCTTAATGCCGCTTCCGCTAAATCACTGACTTCGCGGTTATTTTCTTCAGGGATAATCACCTGCTGCGGCTGGATCAGTTCAGGGTTAATTTCTTCCTTATCAACTACTGCTAAACTCTGCGGGCCGACCTTCAACGTTTTCAACCCAAGCCGATGCCCGGTTCTGGGCGCTAAAAGATAACGCCAGTCTAAAAGAGAAAGTGCAAAAATTAGGTCTGCGAAGAACAAAGCTAAGAAAACCGTAACAGGAATTACCCCAGATTTAAAAAGAATTAAGGAAATAATGATGCCTATACAGCTGGCGAGAATTCCGGAGAGGCCCCGGGAGCCAATGACATAGATGCCGCCTGAGATTCCCGGCGCCCGGGCAAAATGCGCATCCAACCCTCTTAGGCGCGCCTCAACCCAATGCCCAAACTCGTGTTTGGCAAAGCCGAAAGCCAGCGCAAAGAGCGAAATAATCGCTACTGTCCAGAGGTTAATCGTGGGCATTGGAACAACCAAACCTAAGAATCCGGCAATTACCGGAGTAAAATAAACTGCCAAAGGCACACCAATCAAAGCAGCGGCTAAATTAATATAGGAAAGAGCACTCTGCGGCGCGATGCCTGTAGGCGCAAGGGCGGCGGGCGCAGGCCGCTTATCTATATCCGCAGGAGGAATCAGGCCGATAGAATGCCCTTCATATGCCGCAAGTTCATCCTTTGCTAAAGGTACAGCACTCTCTAAATCTAAATAGTAAAAAACATCCGCATGCCATTGCTTATCCAAAACCTGGATAAGCAGGATTCCTTCTCCCCTGTCTCCAGCAACTTTATCTTGACTGTCAGAAAGAATAGCTATATTGCCTTTAGGCGTGCGTAAGATCCTAAAATCCTCCTTTTGCAGCGCATATAAGGCATCAGCCATATCGCATTGCCACGTGCCGTTGACGAGCTCAGCATTAACCCAGCTAAAACATCCTTCACAAATCGCCGCTATATCCTCGGGGCAGTACTCAGCGCCTGCCAGAACCGTAGCCAGCGCTTGAATAAAAGGATTCTGCCGCATAAAATATCCCTGCCTTTCATAACGGCCACTGTAATGCCCCATACAATACCTAATTATCCTATCATCCAGTTTGTCATGTTGCTTTTGATAGCTTGCCCATTTTTCCGGCGGCCAAACCTCAAAACGGTCTAGGACACTTACTAAAAGCACCTCTCTTGGCTTTAAGCCAAAGCTGTTTTGCAAGGGCTGGCTTAAGGCAATATAGAAGCCTTTACTATCTCTCTCTAATTCTCTCATACCGCCGGATATGCGCTGCTTGAACATTGACCGTCTCCAAGGAGTAAGAATTTTAAGCTCTCTGGCGTAACGAGCTGCCGGGACGATACTAAGTACATCCTCATAATTTCTGAAGAAGAAAAAACCATCTTTGATGGCTTGAGCAAACTCAAAGGGCAGGTAAAGCTTGGTATCTGCAATTTTTCCCTTAAGGGGCGGGCTAAGTATCTCCTCTAACGGCGGCGGGGGAATAATCAACCGCTGCTTCAGCGCCCACAGAAGGGCGCGGTTATTCGGGCTGGGAGCAGGTTTCCAAATCCATGGCAGGGATAAGGGTGGAACGGGGGCGCGTTGCTGCAAAAGCTGCCTTAGCCTTTCCCGAGGTTCATCTTGCAGGTATTCCAACTGCTTTTTAATTAAGATGTAGCCGTATATCTGGCCTTGCGCCTCAACCGCGGCTTTGTGGGATTTGCCTTCCACTTCTTCCGCGTATTCATGTACAGAAACTGCCTGCAGGCAGAGAGGAAGACCTACGTTTCCTTTGAATTCGGCAGTAAAGAGCTCTATTGCTTCTCGGGTAAGGTAAACTTTATAAGGCAGGCAGTTAAAATCGGCAAAGACCTCCGGCCGCTGAGGCGGATCGCTCCTGCCATGGACCAAACAGTAGAATTCAACCGGCTGACCATGTTCAAAGATAGGCATCTTGGTAAACACGCGCTTAATCCCCAACTCCCCGCTTTTTATTGCTGCCAAACGCTCGAGCTTTTCCTGCGCGGTAAGGTTATCGAAAAAGCCGTGCCTGGCTGGGGCAAGGCTATCTCTCTTATCCCCTGCCTGTTCGTGAATAACCTGGGAGGGGGAGGCACGGGATCGCTGCTCCTGAGGCGCTTGAGAGCAGGGAAGCAAAACAGGAATCCCTATATC
>JAPLLP010000250.1:20533-25044 GCA_026387515.1 Candidatus Omnitrophota bacterium
TCGGAACATATAAATTGGCGCTCTCCAGATACCTGGCTTAATGGTATACAGCGGCCCCTATCTGATCTTGGCCCAATGCACCAAATAACAAACCCTCCATCATTGTTTATTTCCGTAACATATATAGAACTAAGATCCAAATTATAAGGGGAAACCCTAATCCTTCTTAACGTTTCACTAAGGTCAAAACACAAAATGCCCTTGATAGATTTAGGGAAAATGAACTTGAAAATAAATTGTATCGCTAATTTATTGATAACAGGGTTAGCCTTATTTATTCTCTCGATCAATTCATCCAAGGCATCTGGCTGGCAGGGATTATCGGGAGGTTCTCGGACAAGATCAAAATCAAATGCCATTCTAATTATAGAAAGGTTATCTTCCCCATGAGCTGAACTATACGCAAGTTTAATCCGCTGCGCTACCGTAGTGCCCGCCTCAAGACTTAGCGCATGCGCTGTTTGCACTGGGGTCTTAAAACTATCTACCGTCCTACAAAAACGTACTGCCAGATTATTCCTTTCTCGCGGATACGGCTTATGAATACAGCTCTCTATTCCTTCTTTTATCATAATTGAATTTACCGGAAGTGTACGCAGGTAATTAAGATATTCCTTCCAGGCGTCGATAAAAACAAAATCGAATCCCGCAACTGCCGCTTCCACAAATATGATTTGCAATGGCTGGCGCCTCCTTAATAAGCTAATTATCACCGCAACTTGAAAAACTGTCTTGAGACAACTACACAATATGCCTCCCGTAAGGATAAAGGTGATTGTCCCTGAGGAATTTACTTGTTCAAATAACGCCATAATCTTATCGTAATCACATAACGAGAAAGTATCAGGA
The DNA here is from genome assembly GCA_026387515.1 of Candidatus Omnitrophota bacterium. The sequence continues at coordinate 21,383 of JAPLLP010000250.1, forward strand.
CATTCATTAGCGAAAACACATCTTTCCTTTAAGCCATCCTGTTGTAAAAATTCGCGAATACCATTATCAGCGTCGCGTTCTACCGAAGTTTCAAAATCAGGCACAGAGTAATATATTATATCTTTCCCCAGAGAATCTCCTGCCATCGCCGCATAGGCAGGTACGGGCTGCAGTTGGCTAAAGACGGGAATAGCTAAGGTCTCTTTGAGCCATCGCTTAAAAGGATTAGTGAGGCGGGTGCGGATCTCCCAGCGCAGGTTAAAGAGGCAGTGCAAGAGGATTGCGGCGTAGAGGCCAAGCCGCCTGCCTAAAAAGGCCTTAGCTTTATCTATCTTAGCGCGTAAAGCGCGTAACTGCGCCTCTGCCTCAGGTTCATGTTCTTTCAGCCACTGCTGGAGCGTGGTCTGCCGGGTATGGAAAGCTTCCTCCTCGGCCTTAGGCGCGCGCCAGAGAGAGATGAGTAATTTCTCCGGCCAGGTTGGGGCAGCGGCGTATTTCTCCTGCCAATCTTCGGTCATGGCCGGAGTAGAGCCTTCATACGGAGACGTTCCCCGAGGGGACGCTCCTTCGCCCTCCGGTCCCTTAACCGGCAATGGGTTAGGATTGGCTTCTATTGTTATCCTGTCCCTTACCTGAGCGATCTGTTCAGGGCTAACCAGGAATTTTTTCCCGGTCCTACGCGGAAGAAAACCCGATTGTTCTGCGGCAGGAGCATCTTCCGTGTGAAGCACCGCGGGTATGGCGGATGCCATAGAACCATCTTTGGCTTCCTGCATAAGAAAGTATTTTTCGCGCAGCCGGTTTAACGCCGCGGCCAGCTCTTCCTGCATTTTTTCTGCCGGAAGCTGGGCCAGTTTTTTCAAAAAACCCTCTAAACCCCTAAAATCACCTGCTTGTTCAAAAGCTAAAACCCGTTCTTCATCCGAATTAGCCAGGGCGCTAAGGATAAGATGCACTGCTAATGGTTTCCGGTAGTACATGGGATAGATCAACTCCAGCATCTTGATTAATTCCAGCTGTCCATTGCTTGCGGACAAGACCGCTATGCGGGCATCTAAATCTACGGCGGCGGCGCGCAGCTCTTGGGCAGAGGGCTCTTTCTGAAAAATCTGGCAGAAGGCATCTCTGATCTTTTGCTCGGCCTTGGGGCTAAATTTACGCCTGTGGTTTAAGGCGCAGGCCAAGCCATAGCTTAGGGAGGTCTCTTCTACGGCTGCTACAGCCTGTTGATGATTCCAGGTATTATTGGCAGTATCGGCAAAGGTCTTGCGGATGATCTCTGCAGCATGTGCACAGCAGGAGGCATACGCCCCGAAGCCAATGATACAAAAATAAGGTTCATGCTTAAAAAGGATTATGCCCTGCATAGCCGGCACCACCAGCCGGTCCACAAAATCGCGGGCCTGCCGGCGTACCACAACAACCTGTAATTTTTCTGTTTTTTCTGCGCCGGAAAAATCTATCCCTGGCATGATCCGGTAGAAACAATCTACGCCCCAAGTATCCAGGGCCGTGGCCGGCTCAACATAGATAAGGGGAATTCCTGAAGCATTATTACCGCTAAGCGGCCTACCCCATCCCACGAGAATATAGTTTCTTTCCCGCGCTGCCAGCCTCCTTCTATTATTCCCTTTATATTCTTTCTCAGGCACTCCCCCGGCTAATAAACCGTCGTTAAAATAACCTCCCGAGGAACCTTTTGCTCTTTGCTCCAAGGCAAGTTGGAATGTATTCCTGAGCGATAGGGCTGTCTCTCTTAAGATTTGCTGCTCTCTATCCTTTTTGGGCAAAGAATCAAAAAGCGGCCAGCGCGCCCTAAGCCGGGCCTCAACCAAAACGCGGTGCTGGCGGTATAAGAAATAGGCCCGAGAGGCGTCCTCTGCGCTTAGGTCAGGGAATTCCTGCCATCGCTGCCAAGTGCCTGGCGATTCCAGGCTCGGCTTTATTAAATAGTCGGCTTCTAAAAATTCACCCGGTGACTCTAACCTATGTATCAGCCTCGCGGCTAAACCCTCTTCAGAAACCTGCCATTTGCTAGAAGTTAGCGGGGCAGGCGCGCCGGATTTGCTCAAGGCGGCGCAACCAGTCAAGCCTACAGCTGTAAGCGCAACGCTAATGGTAGCTAAGAAATCCCGGCGGGTCTGGTCAGGCCTTTCACCTTTAATTGTTGCCGGCTGGTGTAAAGCTGTACGGATAGCCAGCATTTTCTCTTGGAATTTACTTGGCTCTATGCCATATTGCTTAATAAAATGAGACGCTGTAGTAGCCATTTCAGTTATCTTTTGCTCATAATAGGATATAACCTGGACAAATAATTCCTCTAAGTCAACGCGTAAGGTCCTTTGCCATGATCTAAGATTGTTTGCATAAACACCCAAGTCAATACGCTGGCCATAAATAAGAGAAAGCTCTCTTTCTATTTCCTGTTGCAAATTAGTCAAATCAAGCGCCCCGCATTCATCCAAAGCACTGGCCAGCTCATTTATATCTACTAAATCAAACAATTCGCTGGGATTAATCAAGCCGCCGTAACCCTTGCGGAAGTAATTGGCGATAAAACGCCGGGCATATGCCTCCACCGGGCTATTGCAGCTATGAAAACCCTGTTCATTATCAAAGAGCATCGGAACCTCGGCATCGGCAAGCGGACCATGATTCTTGGCGTCGTATTTACGCATGGCAACCGTAGCTACCAGGTTACGAGTAAAGGCCCGGCATTGCTCTTTACAAAAGACCTCCGGGCTATCCAGCCGATAGTTATAAGATAAGCTGGCCAAATAAAGCCCTTGAGGCCTTAAGCTAAAACAGGCAGCCATTTTTTCCCTTTCCCCCGCGGTAGGTATAAACACGGCGCAGGCATTGGCTCTTAAGGCCCGGCAAAAACGAAAAGCCAAGAATTCCCTCTGAGGGTCATTCTTGTCCGGCCAGACAAAGGCCTCGGAAGGCCGCGCATGCATATGCTTAACTAAAAATACCTCGCTAGTAGCTTCCCTACGGACTAACCTCTGCCTGAATTCAACTGGCAATTGCGCAAAATGCTCCCTTAATCTCGGCTCCGCATCAAGCTCCACAGCCTTAAATCCCTCTGGCAGAAGATCGTATTTTGGCAAAACTTCAGCTGCGGGTTGAACCTGCTCCTCGTCTCTAACCGGAGGAGGGGGTAATTGAGATAACTCTTCGACTGTTCTAACTAAAGCATCAAAAGAAAATGGTTTAGCTAAATAATTATCGCCGCCTGCAGCATAAATCTCTTCTGGGCAAAGCGGGTATCCGGAAACAATCAGTATGCGGATATGCCTAAAGCGCGCCCTTAAGAGCTGAGCCTTATTTCGGGCCATCTCTGGATTAAGTATGGCTATCTGCGGCGCTGGACAATCAGCAGGCACATCCTCTTGCGTTATTACCTGATATCCTGCCTTAGTCAAAGACTGCACAGTTATTGCGATAACCATCTCATCCGTATCCCTCAGATAGATAGTGGCCTTGGGGTTAGTTTTGGCAGGCATAAGAGAATCTCCTGCCGTTGCCGGGACTGTGCAGGTAAGCCAGGCTAGGAAGTTTAATAAGCTATGCCACAGGATAGGTAGGATTACTGAGGTTAAACGCAGGATATTAAGCCATTGGCGAAGGCGCGCCTGACGGGATACTCCTCTTTTGGCTAT
>JAPLLP010000008.1:0-5421 GCA_026387515.1 Candidatus Omnitrophota bacterium
TAAGAAGTAGAAAATTAGACCCAATGGGTTTGTGGCTACATGGAACAGATGAAAATGGTTTTATAGGAATAAACGTAAACCATTCGCTACGGCCAGGCTCATCTGTAACTTCTCCTTTTCTACGAGACCCGGTTTCGGGGAGCTTAGCTTTTAAGTTGAATCCCCAGCAATATGCTAACTATACAGGAATGCACTTACCTAAAGGCGAGTATTTGGCCTTAGCCGTAGGTGTGGCTGATTATATAGGACCTGCTAAGGGTGGCTGGGCTCCAGAGTATTTAATTGAGAAGAATCGAGCCATAGCATATAAAAATCCCAACTTATAAAGATATAAAGCCCATAAAACTATGCAAGTATATCGTATAGCGAATAGACATAATAAATTATGCGTTGAAAAGGCTATCTAAATGCTAAAATTTATAAATGCTTTGATAAAATTGATTAAATTAGTATTTCTGGATACTATATTTGGTAATAGAACTGGTATAAATTTTGGTCAGGTATGGAAAGCTACGAAAGATTATAAAATACCGGAGGAATGGTCATCGCAAAAGGGATGTATTATTCCTAAAAACACGAGGGTGGTAGTGCTAAATGCACCAGTATACGGAGCTTTAGGGTTCTACATCATGCCTTTAACCTCAAAAGGCCTCGATAAGAGACTCACTCCAAATTTAAAACAAATGGAAATAGAAAAAGAAGGATTTGGTGTCACTATCAATATTGAATACTTTAAGCAGTATTTTGTGTTAGATGATGACCAAAAAATAGTATTTGATAATAGTGATGCCGAAGAATTTTGGAATCGAGTAAAAACACATCGGTAATAAAACTCAACTTTTTTGAAATAATTCGTATGAATATATATAAAAAATCGAGAATAATAAGCGTATTACTTATTATTATTCTTACTGTATGAATAGCAGACGTCCTATTTAGGTACACCCTATTCAGTAAGATATTACCAAATAGGGCATCTGTAAATTGATGAAGGTTAAAGAGAAAATAGATAGATTTTTCCCTACCCACCACTTACGCAGTGTGCGATAATAATACCGCTATGAGAGTGGTATCTCTAACATCTTTTATGACAGGTTTGGCGCTACTTTCCTGCGCGATTTTTTGTCATGCGCAGGGAACCGACGTTATCAGCAAAAAAACCACATCTTTACTCTGCAGTCTTTTAAACTCCAATGATCCCGCTAAATTTTCTCAAGACCACAATATTGAATTAAAAGACGGCATGGTCAAGGTAATCATGATAATTGACGCGAGGTTACTGCCGAAGGACTTTGAGTCCAAATACGGTTTAAAGGAATTCCATAGCTTGAGAAAAAATATGGCGAGCGCCTGTATCAAACCCGATAGCCTCAGAAAAATATGCGAAGAACCGGGCGTGATTTTTGTAAGGCTGCCGATTAAATTAAGGGCGTTATCTAAATGATGTTTAAAAAAATCATTCCTCTAGCCATGATGTGCGTATTGATTACAGGCGGCAGTGCATTTGGCGCATCGCCGGCTGACCGTTATAAGATGAGCGGTGATTTGAGTGGGGCGATCACAAATAGGGCAGCATTATTGGCAAAAAAGAGTGGAATCGCCAGCGACGATAAGAAAAAAGTCATATTTTATACTAAAGATACTGCGGAAGCCTTAAAGTATATTAAATCCCATGGTGGCGGCATACTCAAAAGAAAGAAGAACTTAGTCATTGCTAACGTTTCTCTTGATAAAGTTGAGGATATCGTTGGCAATAGTAATAGTATCGTATACGCAAGACTACCAAGGAAATTCTTTCCCTGCGAAATAATAAGTGAGGGAGTCAACCTGACGGGCGCAAAAGCGCTGCAAACTTCCAGTGTTACCGGCAAAGGCGTGAAGATAGCGGTTTTAGATGTTGGATTCAAAGGGCTCTCGGCGGCGATAGCCAATGGTGAGATACCGTCAAGTGTAAAAAGCTATGATTTTAGTAAGAAAGGGCTGGAGACTCAGTATAAGCACGGAACAGCATGCGCTGAGATAATCCACGACATGGCGCCGGATGCGGAACTTCATCTTTTGAAAGTAGGTGATGAAACAGATATTTATGATGCGGCAGACTACTGTAAAAGCGAGGGTATTGACATAGTAAGCATGTCTATCGGTGCTTTTGGATCAGGTCCGGGAGACGGGACCGGCCCAATCGATGAATTATGCGACGATCTGAAGGCAAGCGGCATACTTGTTGTCGCCGCGGCTGGGAATGCCGGAAATACCCGTGCGGGAGATGTCACACCTATCGGAACGCACTGGCAGGGATTTTTTATCGATTCAGGATATGATTATCCATCGATTGGATCTAATGATGTCTGTCAGTTTATTTCCGGAGACCCTAACAGCTACTACAATATTATCTATGCGGTACCTCATAAAGACGATGACGGTGTATCAGAAACAAGCGACGTTTCCATCACAATGAGATGGGATGACTGGGCTCTTAGCGAAGGTGGATTATGATATGTTTCTTTTGGATATTTCTACAGGAGATGTGGTCGCTTCTTCTACAGCTGTTCAGGATGGTTCGCAACCACCTTTAGAATCAATAACGGTCGACATACCGGATGGCGTTACGAGCAAACAATACATATTTATAGTGACAAAGAAAAACGGGGAGCCTGCGGGAAAAGAATTAGAAATAATGCTTGGCGGTACGTGTTGCTTCATGCCGTTTGCAGCTTATTCTTCGCCTATCGCAACATCATCGAGCTCTATTTTTGAGCCGGCGGACGCTCAGAGCGTGCTTACAGTAGGCGCTATTAACTATGCTAATTGGACAACCGGTCCGCAGGAAGATTTTAGTTCGCAGGGGCCCACAAACGCATGGGCAGGATCAAGCGCGAGAATAAAACCGGATATCTGCGGCCCGGATGGAACGAGCGGTTATACGTATGGCGTGACTTCGTTTCCCGGCACATCCGCCGCTACCCCGCACGTGGCAGGCGCGGCTGCCCTTATTTTGTCTATGCACCCTCAATATACTGTTGATCAGCTAAGAGCGGCTATTGAACAGAACGCCGTCGATATGGGTTCTGCCGGGAAAGATAATATCTATGGAAACGGCAGGCTAAGGGTAGATAAGTCACTAAATACACCGCCTGTTTTGGGCTGGACAGGAGAGGCTGGATATGTAAGCGATGGTCTTGAGCCTGAAGCAGGAAACAGCTTAACGCCTCTCACCTTCAAAATAAAATACACAGACACAAATGGCGATGCGCCTGCGGTTCACGACCTTTACATCGATAGGAACGGTGATGGCGATTATGCCGATGCGGGTGAGATTATCAGTATGACCGCCGCAGGAAGCGATTATAAATCAGGCGTGATCTATACATGTGCGGCGAATATTCCATATTCTGCCGGCAGTTCCAACTGTTCATATTATTTTAATTTCTCGGATGGAGTTGATTATGCTACAGGCAACATAACAAGCGGCATAAGCACCCGGACCGCGATAAATAAACCCGATATATTTCAAAGTTTAAGTCTGGCGATCGATCGCTCAAACTGGCAGCTGCCCGGGATTCCGGCCGGATCCAGATATGCGACAGACAATTCAAATAAGATTAAAGTGACCAATGACGGCGATGGCCCGGAGACTTATAGTTTACGGATAGCGGGCGAGGGAAGCGGTTGGTCGGCCGCTACTTCCAAAGACGGAGCAGATGTGAATAAGTTTGTGCTAAGCGCCATCTTCAGCGACGTCTCCACAACATCGGTTGACACATCATATTTTAATGAAACGGGCAATGACGATGTTATATCGACGGCGGTAAATAAGGCAAGCCAGACTATGTTCGGGAGTCCGCGTCTTCCCGCGGGCGGTTTTTCCGCTCTTCCGGGAAATGACAGGAATTTGTGGCTTGAATTCAAAGCTCCCGCAAAGGATACGATTCATACGACACAGGCGATATCGGTAACTTTAAACGCGGAAACGCAATAAAAAAGAGGAGGGGAAGAAGATGAAGAAATGGTTAGGAATAATTATCAGCGCGGTGATGGCGGTTGCGGTTTCTTATGCGGTAGCGTTTGCGGCCAACTCGGCCACGATCAATGTTACCGTCTCAATAGCCCAGAAGGCAAGCATCTCCGTTACGGGTGGGCCCGTTGATTTTGGCGCGATGAAGATCGGCGGTTCATCCGTTTCCTCATCGGCTGTTGTTGTCAAGAATAATGGTTCAGGCGGTAACGAGACGTATTCGCTTTCGCTCATCAATCCGTCCGGCTGGACGGCGGTAACTGCCGCGCCCGGGGTCGATCAATACAGGCTCAGTTCCGCGTTCGACGCTACCGGCACCGTGACATGGAATCCGACTAATCACGCGTTGACCACTTCGTCGCTGCCGTCAACCGCGGCCAAATTCGCCGGAAGTGAGACTGGCACAGCTGTTTTGTATAACGCGGACAGGCACCTGTATCTGAAATTAGAGACGCCGTCGGCCACATTGTCGTCGGGCTCTAAAACTATACAGATTGTAATTATGGCTTCTGTGGATTAACAGATAGAAAGTTTGAATGAATAAGTCTGTCATAAGAAGCGTCATTGCTTTTATTTTAATGATGACGGTAATGCATCATGGCGCGTAAGAACCGGCTTCGGCAAAGTCGTATTGGAAAATGTTCCGATAGGCAAAACATACAGCATGCGGAAAGATTCGAAGTTTCCGCTGGTTATTAAAAACGAAAGCGATAAGAAGGTCAATTTAAAACTCGAGATCCTGATTCCAAAAGAAGAAGAGGTTCAACAGGGATATGAACCTCTGCCGGATATTAAGTGGATTACTCTTGAGAATAGCAGCTTTACAGTCGAGCCAAACGACGAAGCTGAAACAGACGTTATTATCAATATCCCTTATGATAGACAATATATTGGAAGGAAATTTCACGTATTCATTTTATCATGTACGACCGGTGCATCGCTGGGGTTAGGGCTCAAGAGCAAATTGCTTTTTAGCGTAGGAGAGGTTAAGGACAGATAAGGCTATTATGAAGAAGGCATTCTTAATATTATTACTCTATGGCACGATGGCGATAACTCACGCCTGGGCTGATTCAAGCAGTATCATCAGCGTGAATGTTGAAATCGACTCCACCGCGCCAAAGACGCGGGCTGATTATGATAATCTATGGCATAATTCGGACTTCGTTATTGATCTAACCGCGGCCGACACACAGAGCGGGGCAGCAGATATCTATTATAAAATTAACGTTGGCGTTGTCCGGTCAGTAAAAGCCGCCGGGCAGCCTCTTGTTTCCGTTGAGGGGTCAAATAATACGCTGGAATACTGGAGCGTGGATAAGGCCGGCAATGAAGAGTTGCCGCATAATCTTCTTGCCGCCATTAAATTGGATAAGACGGCCCCGTTAGTAGACATAATAAATCAC
>JAPLLP010000008.1:5501-6754 GCA_026387515.1 Candidatus Omnitrophota bacterium
CGGTGAGCGATGCCCTTTCCGGATTAAAAACTCTCGAGGTGAGAGTGGAGGGTGATATATATAATCCCGTGATACAGCCGGACGGGAGTTTCTCAATTTCAGATGTCGTTATCTCCGGGGGGCCAAACAGCGTGATTGCCGCGGCCCGCGATAACGCGGATAATGAAAGGCAGGATGAGATTACCGTATTTTTAGGATGGGTGCTCCATCTAAAGGTTCCTTACTATAATAAGGAACAGGACTATTATAGCGGTGCCGCGAGCTGCCAGATCGTGCTGAATTATATCAGAGATGGATTAACGGGTCCTCTCACCCAGGGCGAAATTTATAACTACGGCCATCCCCGTAATTATTCGGAAAACTTAAACCTTCCGGAAATGGATCCGAAAGCCATTGATAACGCGTTGGGCCACTTCGATCCTTATGATACTGATGATCCGACCGGGCAGGGGGATATTTATAATGCGTATAACTTTAGTATAAATGTTTTTGGCAGCAGTGATTTCAATAAATATCTAAGAGACATTGTCCACTGGATGGCATATCCCGTACCCATCGGCAAATGGTGGCTTGGCGGAGATCTTACGGCATGGCCGAATACGCCTGCCGTAGTGCCGTCCTATGGAACATACAGCCACTGGATCGTTGTGAACGGCGCCTCTGCGAGTCAAAATCCTGCGCCCCAACCGCGCGAGACTCCCTGGTATACGCCGGACTTTACCGTATATGGTTTGTGGCTCACCGATCCCGCGTCGGGCGGCATAGGACGTGATCTGTATGTAACGGCGCAGTCCGCGCAGGACACATATTTGCGTCCGCTGGCGGTCTCCGGTCGCTACAACGGAAAATATTTGCAGGTGGCGGAGCCTCCGGAAGTAGAGAGCGAAGCGGAAATATGCGTAGCGCCGCCAAAGGTGAATGACCAGACTCTTAAAGTTTTAGAAATAGCCGCGGCTATCAACGAGAGCATTCCTGATGATCTATCTGAATATGAGAAGAGGGTTGCTGCCGCAAAAAAACATATTTATGATGCCGCGCTCGTCATCGACCTTAAACGCCGCTTAAGGGATGATAATAAGGATACGCCGCGGCAGTTACATTTGACCTCGGTTTTTAACACCGGAGAGAAGCCCGCACAGCTCGATTGGAGAAAGATAATCGATCCCTCGATTTTAGCGGATGCTAATTTCATGAGCGCTATTGACGGGGCTCAGGTGAGAAATTTTATCAGGGTAAAGCGCGCCGACAGGAAA
>JAPLLP010000008.1:6845-8310 GCA_026387515.1 Candidatus Omnitrophota bacterium
TGATGGGCCAGTTTCTGACCTACGCGGCCATTATTATAGATTCCGAAGACGGCAGCTTCAGGGACGCTTCGTGGGTTGAGGCACCGGCGCGATATGTCCAGGTCGGCAGGAATGAAGCCAGGGATATTTTATTGCAGAAGTATCCGGACCTAAAAGATAAAAGATTATATTCCGAGCTTATATGGGAGCCCGGAGACATATCGAGTTCGCCTTTTTATCCTTATTGGAAGATAATCGCCTGCGGCAGGGGTTACCTTGTCACGCAAAATAAAGACATAGTAGAGGTAAGATGAATAGACTCAAAATCTTTTTGACAACGGCATTATTTTTGACTACGGTATTGTCCGGAACAACTTTTGCGTATGAAGAAGTCGTTACAGTGCCTTCGGAAAATCCCGCGGGTGTGACGCTGGATCTGGAAAAAGGCGAATATATTGTCACTATCGAAGGCGGCGCTATATCGCTTTTTTATCCTATAAACCCTAATTACCGGTGGTTAATAGGGGTGGCCATAGGCACAGATGCGGAAGGAGGCCAGGACGAGCCGAACATAGGGACAGTATACTTTGACCCAACTTCGCCTGTTCTTACCCAGGCCGAAGCCGAGCGTCAGGCATTAGCTGCTGTGAAAGAAAAACTAAAAGGAACCTATTTAAGATTCACCCTTAACGGTAACAAGAATGTGAGGTTTTGGGTAAGCGATTTTGATTATACGGACAATAGTGGCATGGTGAAGCTGAAGGTTCGCTCTATTTGATTGAGCGGATTAATCGGCGAGCTGTAATATTCCGAAGATGATCTTTCCGGGTTGGCTGGCCGAATCTATAGACCAGGTGAGCTTCTTTACCTTCCCATCGGCGTCTCTATCATGCACTGATATCGTAAATCCTATGCATCTATTCTTGTCAGGAACGAAGTTATTTATCGCGGCAAAGGGTATTTGGGCTTCCACGATATAACCATCCCGGGTAAGCTTCGCCGCATACGGTATATTTTCAGGAGCTTTTTGCGCATAGCCCCACGCCCAGATCTGAGGTCTCTTCGCGGGGCCGTAAGGCGCTATTCCAAGCTGGTAATCATAAGGGTTCCTGTCAAAATAATAACCATCATTATTGGTATCAAAAAAGATCTCCACGCAGTCGTCCTTGTAGATCATATCCCTTTCTTCAGTAGTAACTAAGCTGTCATCCTTTATACGCCCCAATATATATAAGTTCTTATCGTCACGCCCTAAATAAAATGTCGCGCTAAGATCGGAATCATCACGCACTGTCCCTATGGTCATCTCGAGATTTCTATTATTCTTGGCCGTAAGAAATATCTCCGAATATCCGGAATTGGCCCAATCCGAGGGATCGCCGTCCACAGTTATCTTTTTGCTGAGCTTTTTTACAGCGACCCTGTCGTTTGGATTTCCGGTGCAGGCTGCCAGAGCCGTAGGCTCTTCAAGCTTGCCGGGAACAAA
>JAPLLP010000076.1 GCA_026387515.1 Candidatus Omnitrophota bacterium
ATCAATAAATAATATTATTTGCCCGTTTTGGGACTGTACCTCTTTTAAAACTGCTTTGAGCCGATTTTCAAATTCGCCGCGGAATTTGGTCCCCGCGATCAGGCTCCCCAAATCCAGCGCAATGATCCTTTTGTTCTTAAGCCCTTCCGGGACATCCTGAGCTACAATGCGCTGCGCCAACCCTTCCACAATGGCAGTTTTACCTACCCCCGCTTCCCCGATTAAAACCGGGTTATTCTTAGTCCTACGTGACAATACCTGCATCAGGCGGCGGATCTCTTTATCTCTACCGACCACCGGATCAAATTTATTTTTTCGCGCCTCTTCCGTAATATCCTGGCCGTATTTTTGCAGGGCATTGAATTTTTCCTCAGGGTTCTCATCAGTGATGCGGTGGCTGCCGCGTATCGGTCAATATAGCCAGCAAGATATGCTCGCCTGAAATAAAGTCGTCTTTTAACCCTTGTGCCTCCTTGGAAGCGCTAGCCAACAATTTATTCATTCTCCCGGAGAAATAAACTTGAGCATTAGCTCCGCTTATCGAAGGTTTCTTACGCAGATCTTCCTCGATCAGTTTTATAAGATAAACGGTCTGGATCCCCAGTTTATCCATTATAGGCGCAACAATACCTTCGTCCTGCCTTAAGAGCGAGATAAATAAATGCTCCGGCTCAACTTGTTGATGGCCGTACTCCGTGGCCAGACTTATTGTATCCTGCAGCGCCTCCTGCAGCTTAACCGTGAATTTATCCGTTCTCATTGATTTTCCTCCGCAATTAGCACTCCCTACTCTGAAGTGCTAACTTTAAAACAAAAAAAATTATTCTTCGCTTTCTTTTTCCAAAATGATCTTTATTCCATGAATGTTCACCCGTTTTTCTACCATAAGATAGTGGATGTATTCAAGCCTCCTGACATCCCTCATGCAATATAATCTGCTTTTCTTGCCGATCCTTTTAGGCATGACAATCCCTACTTTATCTAATTGACGCAAAGTCCACACCGGTATCTCTACTAGCTTACTCACCACGCTTATCACATATACCGGTTCATCCGCGCTTATATGTATATCAAACAGAGGCATTTGAACTCCTATCTTTTAACCTCATAAGAAATATAGCATGATGTTGTTAATTTGTCAAGGTATTTTAATAAAATTATTTAGATATTCTAACTGATTATCTCTATCTCCTTATCCTTCAACAGAGTTCTGCATATAATTTTAGGTAGATTTACTCTAATTTTTATCCCTTTTTGTAGATATTCTATGTTCTCTACCTTTCCTTCCCGGTAAAATAAATCTACCAGGTTCATGCGCGAATGAGGGATAAGCATCTCTAAAGACTCCATGCGGGAGGCAAAATTATCCTCGATCTTCTCTAATAATTTATCCAGGTTTTGGTTTAATTTTGCGGAAATGGCTACGGGATTTATAAAGTCTTCACTGAGTTTACCCAACCAGGAAACATCGCTTAAGAGGTCGATTTTATTCAATGCGGTAATCATAGTCTTAGACTCTATATTCAATTCTTTTAGTACAGCGAATACCGAAGAATTAAATTTGTACACCAGGGGATTGCTTATATCTAAAACATGGATCATTAAGTCCGCTTGCGCCACCTCCTCAAGGGTAGCCTTGAAGGCCTCGATTAAGTGGTGCGGCAGATTATGCAAAAAACCAACCGTATCAGAGATGACCACGCTTTCACCGTTAGGTAGCCTGAAATTTTTAGACAATGGGTCCAACGTAGTGAATAAACTATCCGCCACCACCTGCCCGGCATGGGTAAGCGCGTTTAGAAGAGTGGATTTTCCGGCATTGGTATATCCCACCAGCGCAACCGTAGGCATAGCATTCTCTTTTCTCTTCTTTCTCATGGTCGCGCGATGTAACGACATCTGCTTTAGATCAGCTTTTAGGTTATCAATCTTCTTACGGATCCGGCGGCGGTCCACTTCGAGTTTTTGCTCACCAGGTCCCCGCGTACCTATACCGCCCCCCAAACGAGATAATAATATGCCTTTCCCCACTAGCCGGGGAAAAAGGTACTGCAGTTGCGCCAATTCCACTTGAGTCTTACCTTCCGGGGTCTTGGCATGCCGGGCAAAAATATCCAGGATAAGCTGAGTGCGGTCAATAGTCTTTTTTTCAATAACCGTCTCCAGATTGCGCTGCTGGGTACCGGATATATCGTGGCTAAAGATGACGGTATCCGCGTTAAGATCCTGGCAGATCAAGGACAATTCTTCGGCCTTACCTTTACCGATAAAAAGATTGGGCGTGGGGCGCTCGCGTATGCATGTTACATTATCCACTACCTCGGCGCCGCAGGTAGCCACCAATTCCTCAAGCTCCATGGCACTATCTTCCAGTTTCCAGGCCTCTGGCTCGGAGTCTACCTTAATTGTGACTAATAAAGCACGTTCCATTCTATCAACCTCCCGGCAACTGTTTGTGGCTTTTCTTTAATATCAATATTAAGCCATTGGATGCGCTCGTCTTTTCTAAACCAGGTCAGCTGGCGTTTAGCATACCAGCGGGTGTTGCGCTTGATTAATTCTTTAGCCTGTTCCAAATCAAACCTGCCTTCTAAATAATCCTTTATCTCTCGAACTCCGATAGCAAACCTGGCAGTCCTACTCAATTTAAGCTTAAGCAATTTTTTTACCTCTTTTACTAACCCTAGCCTGAACATCTTATCTACGCGCTTATTAATCCTATCGTAAAGCCTATCCCGCTCTATATCCAGACAAAAGATACGCACATCATATTCATCAGCCAAACCTTTACGCTCTGCCTGAAGCTCAGAGATCGGCCTTCCGGTAGCCTCAAAGACTTCCAAGGCGCGCACAATACGCTTAGTGTCGTTGGGATGGATCTTTGTTGCTGCCCGGGAATCTATCTTTTGCAGCCGTTTATATAAATTTGCGCTGCCTCTCGCCAGGGCTTGCCGGTAAAGCCTTTGACGGATTTTTTTATTCTCGGGTTTCGCGTCAAATATCCCATCAACCAACACTGATAAGTATAATCCTGTACCTCCGCAAAAAATCGGGGTTTTGCCTCTTTTTAAAATATCTTTTAGCTGAAACAACGCGGACTTACGGTATCTGGCAACATTATATTCTTCCTGAGGGCTAACCACGCTAATAAGATGATGAGGTATATTTTTTCTTAACGCATCAGAGGGCTTTGAAGCCAGGATATCCATGCCCTTATATACCTGCATGGAATCGCAAGAGATGATCTCTCCCTTTATCTTCCTGGCAAGACAGGCAGCAACCGCGGTCTTACCCACTGCCGTAGGGCCGACAATAAATATAATCTGTTTAGCCATTAGGGACAAATCCTTGTGGGATATCCGTCCTGGGCAAGTTTATTTTCCAGTTCCTTCGCCTCTTTTATGGATTTAAGTTTGCCCACCTTGACCCGGAAGGCCTTTTCCTGACCGGGCACATCTACCTCTTCAATAAAAGCGGGATAACCCTTGGTAATCAATTTTTGGGTTAGGGATTTGGCATTAGTATCTTTGGCAAAAGAACCCACCTGCACCGAATAGTAATCCACGGCAAGCAGGCAACTATCTATTTCAAGACCCGATTCCTGGTTTACCGGAGTTGCTTGCTTTAGCTTGAGGGCGAAATCCTTGGCTTCATTAATATTACCGAGCTTTGAGGCGCCGATAATAGATAGGGGTAATCAGCCTAGTTTTTGGGTTATCATTGAGCAATTTATTGTAGCGAGCCTGTGCCTCATTATAGTTTTCGCGCAAAAAATATGTATCAGCCAGACCCAACGACGCCTCTTCTTTGAAATTGCTCACCTTGAATTCATTAAGTATGATTTCAAATATATCCGAAGCGCGCAGGATATTCCCGTCTTTTAAGTAACTCAAGCCCAGGATATAGTATAGTTCATCCAGGCCCTTGGTGGAATTACCGGCATTAGCCAGTATTTTTTCCCCTTCCGAGATCGCCAGCTTATAGTCCTGGTTTAAAAAATAAATCTTCACCTTATCTAGATCTAAATCCGAGGCATGAGCCAGGAATAATCCCAAGGTTAGAAAAACACAAAGAAACACTGGTGTCCTGAATTTAGGCATCAAGCTTTTTTCCTTTTTGATATTTTCTTCTGCAATTCAAGCATCTTCCTGTGCCTCTTCTCTTTCTCATCCTGAGGCACGTCATCTTCCATGGATTGCGCTGCGGTTTGCGGCCGGACAGAATATTTAAATATATACGCAGAATCAAAACCAACATCCTTTACCAGATCATAGGTATCCTGATAATCTTCTTTTTTTTCAGAGGGAAAACCTACGATGATATCCGTGCTCAGTAACGCTTGAGTTACATATTTGCGGTATTTAGCCACCAGCTCAAGATAATGCCCTCTGGAATATCCCCGGTTCATCTTAAGTATCCTGTCCGAACCCGATTGCACAGGAAGATGTAGACATTTTTTTAGTTTCTGACAACCGGCCATAGCCTTGAATAAGTCCGTAGAAGTATCCTTAGGGTGAGAGGTAATAAAACTGAATTCTTTTAAGCCTTCCATGACATTAACCCGCTCAAGGAGCCTAACAAAATTAGTATCTTTATATTCATAGGCGTTTACATTCTGGCCTAACAAAGTTATGGCGTTGACCCCCTTATTTAGCGCTTCTTTAATTTCTTTTAATATCTCGTGGTGATCCCTGTGCCTGATAGGGCCGCGTACAAACGGCACAACGCAATATGAGCAAAAATTTGAGCATCCTTCGGAAATAACCACATAGGCATGTTTTTCGTCCTGGTAAAATCCGGTATGATAAATTTCCTCGGGACGCGCCTGGCCGTCCGTCTCCCAAATTTTGCGCTCAAAAAGGGGAGTCCCTATAAACGATCTTATGATCTCAGGTATCTTCTGGATATCGCTCGGCCCTACCACAAAATCAACAGCCGGCGAACGCTCAAAGACACCTTGCTGGTAATTCTGGGCCATACAACCCACCAGGCCGATTAAGGGAACTGTCCCCGAAGGAGACTTTCTCCGGCTTTTAGCAATCCTTCCGATCTCACTCCACACCTTATCTTCGGCATGCTGGCGCACGGAACAGGTATTGAAAATTATGACATCCGCGTCTTCCTGACCAGCAGTCAAATCGTAGTTGTGGGCTTTAAGCAGTCCGCTAATAACTTCGGAATCCCGCACGTTCATCTGGCAGCCAAAAGTTTGAAGGAATACTTTCTTAATCGTCATAAAGGCTTATTCCTCTCTTCAAACTTTTGGCGTGTCCCAAAGCGAGTACCGACGCCGAGGAATCGAGGCGGAGAAGCGAGCGTGGGACAGCCGAAAATATTCACAAATACTTTTTTCATAGACTAATCACAATATATACCATTTTTAGGAATAACCAACTGCTATAGCGGTTTAATTATCCCCCCAGACACTATAAGTTTCATACCCTCCTCAATAGACATTTCCAAAATCTTTACCTCGCTCTTTGGAACCAGGATAAAGAAACCACTCCACGGGCTAGGAGTTGTGCCGATAAGCACATGCACAAGCTCCTGTCCTAATTTTTCCTGCGCCTCCCTAAAACCTTCATTTGTGATAAAGCCTACTGACCATATTCCCCTCGAAGGATATTCCACCAAAACTACTTTTTTAAATGCGCTTTTATCCTTGGAGAATAGAAATCCAATAACTTGTTTTATGGCGGGGTATATCAACCTGATGCCTGGAAGTTTTAGGAAACATCTTTCTATAGCGGGCATCATCTTTTTGCTCAATAAGTGCGAAGCTATAAATCCCGCTGCCAGAAGCAGCAATATCACTAAAACAAAGCCCAGCCCGGGAACTGAAAACCCAAATTCCGTTTTTAAATATCTATTGATGATTCCTCCGAAAACACCATCAATTAGTCTAAAAAAAATAAAAAGCAAATAGAGAGTAAGAAAGATCGGTAGAACTACTAGTAACCCTGTGATAAAATAATGCTTAAGACTTTTCATAAACGCTCCTTTTTAATAAATAATAGAAACAACAACCATCTCACTAAAAAATACTTACGTTCGGTTCCCTCTTCGCCTATTTTCGTAACTGCTTCTCGTGCTTGCAATTAACCGTAATTATACAGCCCCTTTAAGAGTTGTAAAATCGTGTTGTAATAACGCCTCATTCGCCCAGCCGAACGTGCGTATGTACACTCTGAGTTGTTTTGCCTTATGCTCGGCTTTATGTCCTTCGCTAGCCATTCCAAATCCTTCTCTGATATGAATGAGTTAAAAGGTTCATAGAAATCGACCTCTGTTACAACCCATTCTCTAACAACTATTTTCTTATATCCATATTGCTTAATCTCTCTATCATTTTATTTGCAAGTTGATTATATATTTCAGATAGCACTGATTTAATAATATGTTTTACGATTTTAATAAAAGGGCTTGTATTCATTAATACTTTCTATCCAAGCTTTTCGACATATTTTTGAATATCACACTGGTTGATTACTACATATTCATCCCTGATAATCTCCTCCATCTCTTTATCGGTGAGACGGATCCTCAAGACATCTAACGCATCTTGGGGCGATTCGCCATAGGCTAGTTTCTTTTTCCCGTTTTTGAGACCAAACAAGTACATACAATGGGGTTGGGGAAAACTACCTATTTTTTGTTCATTTATCAATTCCTTTGAACACATTTGGTTGATTTCTTCGTCGTATTTTCCGGCTAACAGATCACTATAGAACTGATAGTCTACACCCTGGACTTTTTTGCCACGGGGGTATCGTTGATAATCATATTTAGTTAGTAGGCTCTTACCTTCGGCAATAAGCTGGTATCCAAGGGCAGATCCCGGATAAGGAGAGTAATAGGCTGTGCAAGAAATTGCCCGGTGCATACGTTTGACCATCCGCATCGTTTTGAAAGCATCCTCGCGGGTTTCTCCCGGAATCGCTAATATAATATTAGCGAAAATTTTCGGCGGCGTACTTCCCATATTTTCAAGATCATCGCCTATTTTATTCAATAGATCAATAGCAAAGTAATTATCCTCCTCAGTACATTCCTTGTTAAGAAGCTTTAAAATGCGGTTGCTCCCTGACTCAAAACCTAAAGAGACCGTCGTCCAGTTTGTCTCTCTAACAATGGCCTCAAAAAGATCAGGCCATCGGCGAACACAGTCAGAACGTGCCGATGCCCAGTACGGCCAGGCATGATTTGCCAGGCGTGGGTATTTTTCCAACCACTCTTTCAGCCATTTTGGGTGCTGGAAAAACATAGAATCATGAATAACAACCGAACCAATTGGCCCATATGTTTCATCCAGGTAATTAAGCTCATCGATCACCCTATCAACCGGTTTACGGCCCAAATTAGAAATGTATGAATCCTCATTACAGAAGGCACATTTCCAGGGACATACTCGGCTGGTCAGTATTGTTGCTACGGGATCCGGCGCCCATCCAATATCGGGTTCTAAAGGCCAGGGAAAATTTTTAAGCCTTTTGTGGGGCTTTGGCCAAAGGGTTCTGTCTATTATCGGCCACTCAGCCATAGACTTCGCCCCGGGCATTGAGACGATCCTAGGGAAGGCGAGCGGGTCCTTTACAAGGTTAACAATAATATTCTCACCCGGCCCTTGACAAATTCGGTCGAATTCTTCTACTGCTATCATTTCATCTAACGCAACAGATGTGTGTACCCCACCAACGAGAACAATCCCTTTAGGATTTACTTTTTTAAAAAGCATAGCGGATTATTTTTTATGGACCTCCCGCCAAGAAGTCATGGACCGGAGGGAAAACATTTCGGTCATTACGTTATTGTTATGTAGAATCGTTCTCAGGAGGCCCATTCCGTGATCCTGCCACAGATTGTCTAAATTGTCCGAGGGCCTGACAAGACCACCTAGCTCTCCTAAATCTAACCAGAGCCTTTTCATTTATCTGTTCCTCATCTCTTTCCGCAGAGTAACGGCAATAAATTTGTACTTACGCTCGGTTCTCTCTTCGCCTATTTTTGTAACTTTTTATACTGTAAACAATTAATTCCCATTATACAACTCCCTTTCATTATCAGAAATTACTCAAAAACACTATCTTTTCCTATTGCAAAAAGATATAAGCAACTTAACGTAAAATCGTTCCAACCACTTAAAATTAATTTTATAGTCATTTATAAACAAGACATCCGTATTATCTAGCCGCATAGCAATACAAATAAAACCAAGATTATTAAACCGTTTCTTTATTCTAGTAATGTCTTCTCCGCAATTAATGCCTTTACAAAATTGATGAAATTCAACAGTGATTTGTTTTATGGTTCGCAGAGTATCGTCACTTATAGAATCCAATACTTCTATTTCTGCTCCTTCTATATCAATTTTTAAGAGGTCTACAGAACTTATCTTATTCCTGATTAGAAAATCTTCTAAAGTTATTCCATCTACTATTATAGTTCCGAAGGAATCCCATGCTTTTTTTATATCGTTTACGATAGTGCTGGCTTCGAGGTTAGATGAAAGATAAAAAGATATCGGACCGTTTTTCTTGCACACAGCTAAGTTAAATTTTTTGATATGCTGGTCTTTAGGTATCGCTTCATAAAGACCAGGCGACGCTTCTAAAGCATAACATTTGCATCCAAAAGCCTGAACTATTTGTAACGAAAAATCGCCTTTATTTGCTCCTAGGTCGACAACTAATGAATTTTGATCTATGCAGCGGGAGTAAAAAAGATGCCCTCTAATCTGTATAAGATGAGATAAATTAATTAAGTTACTACTGATTTTGCCAAAAATACGATCTAACAAATTAACCTTCTTTCTGCAGTCTTTTTGCAATAAGCTCGAGCTTATTTCTTTTGTCAAACATTCTAAAACTTTTCGCCGATTATCTCATCAATAAATTTAGCCATAAGGCCATTTTTTAATAACCCTTCGAGAAACAAGAAGTCCGCAATGAAATCATCGCTCCAATAATTTACATATTTTTTTGCCAAATTCATTCTGACCATGTAATTCATACAATCTATATTTTCCAATTTTAAAAGTCCTTCTTTAT
>JAPLLP010000161.1:0-4242 GCA_026387515.1 Candidatus Omnitrophota bacterium
TAATTAATGCTAGGAGGGTCGAAACCTGAAGTAATGCTATCCAGGGTCGAATTATAAGTATAGCTAGAGCCTTGGCGAGAAGTGTAATTTTCGCCTGCCTTCCAATTACCTGTCCTTAACTGCTCCAGCGCATAGTTCATTCCCGCCTGGGCAGCATAGTAGGCCTGGATGCGGCTTACTTGGTGGTGCGTCAATCGGGATTGGCTATGCATGAAGCTTAATATTATATTGGCCAACGCCACCACTACAAAGACTACCGCCAAAACCAAAAATAACGCCGTGCCCCTACCTTTACATTTTCCCTTAATCATTCCTTCTTAAACTCACCATTAACTGATCAGCCACCTGCCGCACAATAACATGCCCTTCGCGCGCCAACCACCCCAAACTCATCAATACGTTATCCCGCGGCTTGTCTATGCCCCTAGTGAGCTCGTTAAGCCCAACCTCACCATGCTGATCTAAAAAATGCAATATCTCCCCTGCTACTATTCCAATCTCGGTAATCATTCAAACCTCCATTTTTCGGGACAGTCCCCTTCAAGACAGCTAACGATATAGCTCTGCGGGGACAGTCCCGCTGAACTCATGATTAATTATAAGCCAAAACAACTTACGGTCAAATCATTTCTTATTATAGCTTCCGCAGCGCGGACAATTCGAAAAAGTATCCTCCCTGGTATTTACATAGGCGTAAGTACAAACGCTCGTTCAGAGATATTTTTTTGGTCCTCTCTTTTGCGACAAATATCCACATCCCTAGAATAAGGCTTAAAAATACTGCGGTAAATACGGCGACCGCCGAATAAAAATCCAGAACGATCATCAATTATTGCTCTTTTCTGGGCTCTAGGTCGATCCTAACGGTCTGCCAACCGTTGCCAGCCGGATACGCGGTTTGCGTAAAAAGATAATGGCCGATGTAGCGCATACTCAAAAGATCTGCCTCAAGGTTCCCCGAAGAGATCTTGCGTTTTAAGACCACGGAATTCGACTTTACCCCCGAAATGGTATTATACATAAGCTCTATATGCGCCCTCTGGCGGTCCTTAAAATACAAAAGAAAGTGATATGGTAGCGGCGGATAAAGCATAATCACTGATTGTTTCCTCCTTGCTGATACCGGATAAAATGATTCTGGCGGGGTATAAAAAACCTTCTCTTGCCGGATTACCAGGCGCACTTGGGGTTTCTGGTAATATTGCAGAAAAACCGTCTCTTTATCAATTTTGGTCTGAGGCAAAAAATCATCCTGCTTATTTAAGGTAATGATTTTGTTGCCTGGGCTCAAGCACCGGGTTAAATCAAGGGGGCCAAGAAAAGAACCCAAGAAATTCACCGCGGGATACTCTAATCTCAAGGTTCGTCTGCCAAATGAAAAACTGAATAATCCAAAAAACAGGGAGTGCGCCAATAACGATACAAACAGCATCCTGCGAAATACCGGCGAGTTGAACATAAAAATCCTACTCCTTGTTGGTGGCGATATTTAACCCGGCAACCCCTAAATCACGAGCCTTATCCCAGATCTTAACCACCCTGCCTAAAGAAGCGCCCTTGTCGGCCTTAATCAAAAGCGATTGTTTTCTCCTGGCTAAGGCCTTAAGCAGATTATCCAGCTCCTGGTCAGTCAATACCCTGCCATTGGCATAGACCAGATTCTCGGAAGTAATGGAAATCTCGAAATTCTCATATTTGGCTGCCTCGCTGGTTATCGCCCGGGGAAGGCCTATATTAATTGCGGGTTGCGTCAGAAAACTAGAGGTGAGCATAAAAAATAGAACCAACTGGAACAGGATATTGATTAAAGGGGTTATCTCGATCTGTGCCAGGCCATACTCCGGTTTCATGTGCCGTTTAAAATGCATTGACCCTTCCCCCGCCTATTCGGTAAGAAAACTGACTAACTCCGTAGCTGCCTTTTCCATCTCCAAGATAAAATGATTGACGCGATTGACCAGATAGTTATAGACTACAAAAGTCGGTATTGCCACTACCAGGCCTGCCACCGTAGTCAATAGCGCCTCCCAGATCCCCCCTGCCAGGTCACCTTGAGAAACAGGGCGCATGGTAGCCGCATTAACCTGGATAGCCTGAAAAGCCCTGATCATACCCATAACCGTACCCAATAAACCTAAGAGAGGAGAAATATGCGCTAGCGTGGCAAGCGTGGGTAGGTTCTTCTCCAGATTCGGTATTTCATATAAAGAGGCGTCTTCGATAGCTTCTTTGATCTGCGGCCGTGAACGGTCATATTTTAAGACCCCTGCCTTTAAAATGCTGGCAATGGGGCTACGGGCATTATCGCATATCTGCAAGGCCTCTTTTATCTGGTGCCGCTTAACGTTTTCCAAGACCGCCGACAAGAACTCCTGAGTGTTGATCTTGATCTTATTGAGATGCCATAATTTCTCTATAGCTATGGCCAGGGCAAAGATGGAACAGAGCAATATCGGCCACATTATGGGCCCGCCGGCCAAGAAGATCTGCCACACATTCATCTTATAAAGATCCATATTATTCTCCTGCGCAATAGCGAATGCCGGCCGATCCGATAAGGCCGGGCATCGCAGTAGGCGAACACCCGCGCAATTTTCGCCACCAGACAAACACCTGGCCCAGATAGGATTTGGGCCAGTGTTCGCCACGTGGCGAACTTAGCGCGGGGTGCCTAAATCTTTTATCCGTTCAATGCGCTCATTGGCGTACTTGGCCTCCTCCACGTTCAGGGAAACCACTTTTTTATAAATGCTTACCGCCTCTTTATACTTTGCCATATCTTCGTAGATCTCGCCCGCTCTCAATAATGATTTAACGGCCAGTTCATTATTATCCGCGTAAAGATAGGTAACTTTCAAATATTCGTCGAGAGCCTCGCTCTTTTTACCCTGAGCCTGCAGGACATCGGCTATCTTGAATTGCACTGAGCTTACCTGCCCTACTGGAACCAGGTCCAGGCTCCGCCGGTAAAAATTCAGGGCCTCCTGGTAATTATTCATCATCCGATAGGTATCTGCCAGTTTTGGGTAGATCAATCCGGCCAGGTGCGCGTTAGCCTGAACAGCCGTATTATAAGTATTTAATGCCGAATCAAACTGTTCGAGCTCTCCCAGTTCCGTGTTACCCTGCTCCGTGACTTTCTTAAAGTTATCTATCGCTTCGGGTAGATTGGATTCGTCTTCGGCGATAGTACCCAAGGCATAGTAGGCATCGGCAACCAGGTTGCTCTTAGGGAAATCCTGAATAAGGGAAGAAAAATACCTGCGGGCCAGATTAAACTGCAGGGTACGGGACTAATACTCTCCCAACCACCAGACTACTTCCGCGGTCAGGCTGGAATCGGGATATTTTGCGCGCAAGACCTTAAATCTGGTCATCGCCTCCTGCTCATCCCCCATCTGATAAAAACAGTCTGCGATCTCGTATTCCGCTTTCTGGACTAATTCGCTATCCTGGCTAAACTGGCGTATTACGTTCTTGAATACTTCGATGGCATCTGTATATTTGCCCAGGTTATAAAGACTGGTCCCCAAAAGATAGATTGCCTGAGGAGAAGAAGCGCTATCCTTAAACTCTTTCTCAAATTTCCGAAAGACCTCGCTGCTTGCGCTATAATCCTCTTTTTGGAAATAGGCCAGCCCCAAAGAATAGGCGGCATCGTCGCGAAGTTTGGAATTAGGAGAACTATCAATTAGTTTCTTAAATACGAGGATTGCGCCGTCATATTTAGAAGCCTTTAATAGCGTAAGCCCCAACTGATACTGCACATAATCGCCGTAGAAACTATCCGGGTAATCCTTTAAGATACTATCGTAAGCATCCGAGGCCTTCTGGTAATCGCCGGAATCTTGATAGGTATCACCAACCTGACATAGGGCCGCTACCTTAATCACCTTGTCTTCGGAAAGCTTGGCGATCTTTTGAAATTCCTCTATGGCGTTCTTAAACTCCCCTTCCTTCAGGTAAGCCCAGGCGCTGCCGTAATGCAATTTGTCCAACATCTGGGCAGGCGTACTCGGAAGCAGTTCTTGCGCTGCCTTCTTATAGATTGAAATTGCTTCTTTAAACATCGAAAGATTGTAAAGACAATCCGCCTCACCCAGATATGCCTGCATGCGCACCAGATCATCCTGCGTGGTATTTAATAATTCTTGATAAGCCGCCTTTGATTCTTCATAATTTGCCGTTTCCAAAGATAGCACCGCCTTACCCAGAAGAAAAATATCCCTGCTTGGTTTTTCC
>JAPLLP010000161.1:4336-5224 GCA_026387515.1 Candidatus Omnitrophota bacterium
GATCCGCCCAACCCATACCTAGGCGCGATAAAGCCTGTATCTTATCCTCGCCCTTTAATGAGATAGCCTTGGCATATTGCTTAACCGCCTCTGAAAAGTCATTCAAATAATAATATGCCTCTCCAAGATAGAAATAAAAGAAACCAAGCTTCACCGGATCCTTGGAATAGAGCTTAAGGTAGCTCTTTATTCTCTGGGTTAGCGCGGGATAATCCTTGAGATTATATAGGCACTCTATGATCTTAAGAGAAGCGTCCTGGGCCAGAGGCTCCTTGGGGAAACGCTCTTCCACGATGTTAAAATAACGCAGGGCCTCGTCAAATTTGGACTCCTGAAAAAGGCACCAGCCAAGGGAATAATACGCAGATACGGCATAGGATGACTGGGGAAAATTTTCAATTACTTTCTGGTAATACTCAGCGGCCTTGGAAAAGTTATTTGCTTTAAAGTGCACTTCCGCTATCCAGTAGAGACAGGCATCCCTTATGTCTTTAGCGGCGGGCTGTTTAAGGAGTTCCTCAAATTGGTCCAGGGCATCGAGAAACCTGGCTTGGTGAAAATAGCATTGGCCGGTCAAGAGCCGCGCCTCGAAAACCTTTGACGAATCAGGATAGCTTTTCAAGAAACGCTCAAGTAGCCCTAAGCTTACATCGTAAAAACCGTCTTCAAAGGCCTTCTTGGCCACGAAGAGAGATTCCTCCTCCTTAGACATCTCCTGGGCATGACAATCTATAGTTCTAAGGACATAACCAGAGGACAAAAATAAGACCAAGAAAAAAATTATAGAGATACGCTTATTCATAATTTTAAACTATAGCACTACTCTTTTACCTCTTCAACGCTTTTCTTAAGAACTGCCCCGTATAAGAAGCAGGGTGTTTTATTAAT
>JAPLLP010000092.1:0-1559 GCA_026387515.1 Candidatus Omnitrophota bacterium
AGGCCTATGCCCGGCCTGCGGCAAGAACCTAAACGAAGGAGGATGTTCCTGTGCCACTACCAAAAAGACGACATTCTAAGGCGCGCGGAAGGCGCCGACGTACACACTGGAAATTAGTTGAAACCAATCTCGCCCCCTGCCCTCAATGCAAGCAGCCAAAACTTACCCATAGGGTCTGTAAGGTGTGCGGTTATTATGACGGGCGTCAGGTGATGGAGATCAAGGTCAAAGAGAAAAAGAAAAAGAAAGGCGCTTAATAATAAATGAAGATCATCGTTGATGCTATGGGCGGCGATTTTGCGCCGGAAGTAGTGGTAGCGGGCGCGATCGAGGCAGTAACGGAATATCAGGTTAATGTTGTATTGGTGGGCGATCAAGAAAAAATAAAGCGCCTCCTCGATAAGCATAAATATAACGGTACCCTTATTTCTATTCATCCTGCCGCGGAAACCATAGATATGTCTGAATCTGCCGCCGCTAGCGTCAGGAGAAAAAGGCAGTCATCTATTGTGGTAGGGGTGGATCTGGTAAAAGAGGAGCAAGGCGATGCCTTTTTTAGCGCCGGCAACACCGGAGCGGTGGTCTGCGCCAGCGTATTGGCTATGGGGCTTTTGCCCGGGGTAGAGCGCCCGGGTATCGCGATCGTCGCTCCCACATTAAAAGATATATCTTTGGTAATAGATGTAGGCGCGAACATTGACCCTAAGCCGCTGCATTTATTGCAATACGGCATTATGGGCGATGCCTATGCGCGATACATACTAAAGAAAACAAATCCGACCGTAGGCCTTTTGAATATCGGAGAAGAGGAAACTAAGGGCACGGATTTTGTCAAAGAGACTCACGAACTTCTCTCTAAGAGCTCGCTTAATTTCATCGGCAATCTTGAAGGAAAATATTTATTTTCCGGTAAGGCCGATATTGTTATATGCGACGGCTTTGTGGGTAATATTGCTTTAAAGGTTTCCGAGAGCCTGGCGGAGACAGTAAATGTCTTCCTGAAACAGTATATCTTAAGTACTTTTTGGGGTAGGTTGGGGGCGCTGATGTTAAAACCAAGTCTAATGGGTTTTAAGAAGAAGCTGGATTATTCTGAGTACGGCGGGGCGCCGCTTTTGGGGGTTAACGGCGTGGTGATTATCGGGCACGGACGCTCCAATGCCCATGCCATAAAAAATGCCATACGCGTGGCCAAGGAAGAAGTCGAAAATAAGTTTAACGAAAAGATCATTGAGGCGGTAGGGATGAGAAAATGAACCCATTCGTTTTCACTCAGGGTTCATCCTGAGCGAGCGATGGAAAGCGAGTCGAAGGATGAAGAAAGTCGGCATAATCGGGGTCGGGGAATATCTGCCCAAGAGGATATTGACTAACGCGGATCTTGAGAAAATGGTAGATACCACTGACGAGTGGATCACTACCCGCACGGGAATAAAAGAGAGGCATTTAGCCAAAAAAGAAGAAGCTACCTCGGATATGGCTTTTCAGGCATCCCTGGAGGCCTTAGAAAATGCCAAGATCAAGGCTGAGGATTTGGATTTGATTATTGTGGCTACGAT
>JAPLLP010000092.1:1678-5682 GCA_026387515.1 Candidatus Omnitrophota bacterium
AGGCAAAAACGGCAGTTGCTTTTGATATCTCTGCTGCCTGCGCGGGTTTTATCTATGCCGTGACCGTGGCCCAGCAGTTTATTGCCCGGGGAGCGTATAAGAACGCCCTGGTAATAGGTACGGAGAAATTATCCTCCCTCACGGATTGGGAGGATAGGAATACTTGTGTTTTGTTTGGTGACGGGGCAGGGGCAGTAGTCTTGGGAGAGGTTAAATCCGGCGGCATACTTTCTTCTTATTTGGGCAGTGACGGTTCCAT
The DNA here is from genome assembly GCA_026387515.1 of Candidatus Omnitrophota bacterium. The sequence continues at coordinate 1,938 of JAPLLP010000092.1, forward strand.
GTGGGAATTGTTAATGGTTCCTGCCGGCGGCTCAAGAAATCCGGCTAGCCATGAGACCGTGGATAAGCGCATGCATTATATCAAGATGCGCGGAAACGAGCTCTTCAAATTAGCGGTAATAGCCATGACTAAGGCGGCCCAGATTGTCTTAAAACAGGCGGGTTTGGCCTGCGAGGATATCGATTTGGTTATACCTCATCAAGCGAATATACGTATTATTATGGCTACGGCCAAGAAATTAAAATTACCCGAAGAGAAGATTTACCTTAATATCGAAAAACACGGTAATATGTCTTCAGCTTCTACTGTAATTGCCCTTTGTCAGGCGGTAAAAGAAGGAAAGGTCAAGAAGGGCGATATTATATTACTTGATGCTTTTGGCGCAGGCCTGACTTGGGGCGCTTGTGTGATTAGATGGTAGCGTACCTTTTTGCCGGCCAGGGCAGCCAATATGTGGGGATGGGAAAAGACCTCTATGAGGCTTTTCCCGCGAGCAAACGGATCTTTGATAAAGCTGATCAGGTTTTGGGTTTTTCTCTATCCCGGCTTTGTTTTGAAGGGCCAAAGGAAGAATTGGCCAGGACTAACAATTCCCAACCGGCAATTTTGACCATGAGTATAGCCGCGTTGGAGGCGTATAGATCAGTTTCCGGAGTAAAACCGTCAGATGTCGGTTTTACCGCGGGTTTAAGCCTGGGCGAATATTCGGCGCTGGTTGCGTCAGGGGCCATGAGTTTTGAAGATACGGTGTATCTGGTCATGCGCAGAGGGGAGTTTATGGAGGAAGAGGCCTTGAAAAAACCGGGCAAGATGCTTTCCCTGATCGGCCTGGACCTGGCGGCGGTAAAACAGATATGTCTTCAGGCTCGCGCGGAAATCGCCAATATCAATTGTCCCGGGCAGACAGTGATTTCAGGCGGAATAAAGGAGATAGAGGCCGCGCAAACTTTAGCTAAGGCAGCTCAGGCCAAGATGGTTGTGCAGTTGGAGGTGAGCGGAGCTTTTCACTCTTCTTTTATGCAAGGCGCTTCTTTAAAGTTAGAAAAGGAATTGTCTAAAATTAATATAAGCTCACCCAGGATCCCGGTGGTGAGCAATGTTACCGCGCGCGTGGTGGTTTCTCCGCAAGAAATTAAAGATAATTTAGTGAAGCAGGTAGCCTCTAGCGTTCTTTGGGAAGATTCCATGAAATTCTTACTGGCTCAGGGAGTGACAAATTTCCTTGAATTCGGCCCGGGCAAAGTCTTGAGGGGCCTGATGCGTAGGATCAATCCCGAGGCCCAGGTGGCCAATATAGAGAAGAAAGGTGATATATGCGACTTAAAGACAAAGTAGCTTTAGTCACAGGTTCGGCGCAAGGCATAGGCAGGGAGATCGCTTTAGTCTTTGCCCGCGAAGGCGCAGATGTGGTTATTAGCGACATTAATCTGGAAAAGGCAAGGCAAACTAGCCTGGAAATAGAGGCTTTGGGGAGAAAATCCTTTGCCCTGGAATTAAATGTAGTAAGTCCGCAAAATGTGGAAGAAACGCTGAATAAAATCCTTGACAAATTTGGAAAGGTTGATATATTAGTTAACAACGCAGGCATCACCAAGGACGGTTTGCTTATTAGAATGAGCGAACAGGATTGGGATGCGGTCATAAACGTGAATCTTAAGGGTACTTTTAACTGTACCAAGGCCGTATCCAGGGTGATGTTGAAACAGAGAAGCGGCAGGATAGTAAATATCGCTTCGATCATTGGCATAATCGGTAATGCCGGACAGGCAAATTACTCTGCCAGCAAGGCAGGGATAATTGCGCTTACCAAGACCGCGGCCAAAGAGTTAGCCAGTCGGGGTATCAATGTGAACGCGGTAGCCCCGGGTTTTATTCAGACCGACATGACCGCAAAGCTTCCGGAAGACCTGAAGGCAAAAATGCAAAAATGCTTCAGAATATTCCGCTTAATAAGCTGGGGGTTCCGGCGGATGTGGCTAATGCTTGTTTATTTTTAGCCTCGGATGAGGCGCAGTATATCACGGGCCAGGTTATCGTAGTGGACGGTGGTATGGTGATGGTTTAAAGTATAAGCTTATAAACACCCCGCGCTAATAGGCTACCTGGCCCAGATCGGAATTGGGCCAGTGTTCGCCGCAGCGAAAATTGCGCGGGTGTGTGTTCCTACACAAGGAGGAAAAAAGAATGGCAGTGCAAGATAAAGTGAAGTCAATTATAGCAGAACAGTTAGTGGTAAAGGTGGAAGAGGTAGTTCCTGAGGCGTCATTTATTGATGATCTGGGTGCTGATTCACTGGATACGGTTGAGTTGGTTATGGCATTGGAAGAGGAATTCGGGATCGAGATTCCCGATGAGGATGCCGAGAAGATAACGACCGTAGGGGACGCCGTTAAGTATATCGAGGAAAAGACAGCCAATAAATAACTTTTTTGTATAAATTAAGAATATGAATACCCCGCCTGAATGTCGGCGGGGTATTTTAATAGAGATATGAACGAACATAGAGTAGTGGTTACAGGATTAGGCATAATTTCTCCCATAGGCAATGACGTGCCTGCTTTTTGGGAGTCCCTGCGCCATGGTAAATCCGGGGTCGGGCCGCTTACTGCCTTTGATGCCTCTAAATTTGACTCGCGCATTGCCGCAGAAATCAAAGGTTTTGATCCTGTTTTATACGGTTTATCCAGCAAGGACACCAAGCGCATGGATAAATTTGTGCAGTACGCAGTAGCCTCGGCATACCAGGCGGTTAAGCAGGCAGGTTTAGATTTTACCAAAGAAGATTGCAGGCGCATCGGGGTATTGATCGGCTCAGGCATTGGGAGTCTCCGTGTTATTGAAGAACAGCATAATATATATTTGGAGAAGGGTCCCTCGAAGCTATCTCCTTTTCTTATACCCATGCTTATCGTGAATGAGGCCAGCGGCCACGTGGCGATCACTTTCGGCCTTAAAGGGCCTAATTCCTGTGTGGCTACCGCTTGCGCTTCCGGCTCGCATGCTATCGGTGATGCCTTTAAGATTCTGGAGCGGGGGGATGCCGATGTAATGATCACCGGCGGTACGGAAAGTTGTATTACGCATTTGGGCGTGGGGGGGTTCTGCGCCTTAAAGGCGCTTTCAGAGAGGAATGATGATCCCCAAAGCGCAAGCAGGCCTTTTGATAATGAGCGAGACGGTTTTGTCATGGCTGAGGGTTGTGGTTTAGTCGTTCTTGAAACGCTGGAGCATGCTACTAAAAGGAAGGCGCATATTTTAGCCGAGATATCCGGATACGGCTGTTCCTGCGACGCCTATCATATTACTGCCCCTGATCCTGATGGAAGCGGCGCGGCTCAGGCAATGACTGAGGCATTAAAGGACGCCGGCATCCATCCTCAGGAGATAGATTATATTAATGCCCACGGTACCTCTACTAAATTAAACGATAAAATCGAGACCCTGGCAATAAAGAATGCCCTGGGTGGACACGCCAAGAAAGTCATGGTCAGCTCCACTAAATCCATGACCGGGCATTTATTGGGGGCTGCCGGTGGAGTGGAATTCGTGGTATGCTGCTTGGCTTTAAGGGATTCAGTTGTGCCTCCCACCATAAACTATAAATATCCTGATCCTGATTGTGACCTCGATTATGTGCCTAATACGGCCCGCGAAAAAAAACTGAATATCTGCATGTCTAATTCCCTGGGATTCGGCGGGCATAACGCCACTCTCATAGTAAAAAAATTTAAATGATTTCTAGAAT
>JAPLLP010000092.1:5704-6088 GCA_026387515.1 Candidatus Omnitrophota bacterium
ATAAATAAAGGGGACGGTTCTATTTTTCCCGAGCCTAGCCCCAGAAAAATAGAACCGTCCCCTGGTTTTTAAAATGCCCTATACTATCGCCGAAAAAATATTACTCGCGCATACTGATAAGAAGGATATCAAGCCGGGTGAGTTTATAGAGGCCAGGCTTGACCTGGCCCTGGGCAACGATATCACCGCGCCTCTGGCTATAGAAGAATTTAAAAAAGCGGGTTTTATTAAGGTCTTTGACCGCGAAAGGATAGTTTTAGTCCCGGACCATTTTGCCCCGGCTAAAGATTTAAGGAGCGCTAACCAGTGTAAGGTTTTGGCGGATTTTGCTAAAGAACAATCCCTGAAGAATTATTTTGAGATCGGCTGCATGGGGATAGAGCA
>JAPLLP010000209.1:0-6614 GCA_026387515.1 Candidatus Omnitrophota bacterium
AGCGCTGCCGATATCCGCTTCTGGACCTGACCGGACAGACCAGCCTCATTGAACTTACCTGTTTATTAAAGGAGGCGGATCTTCTGGTTACCAATGACAGCGCGATTTTACACTTGGCAAGTTACCTGGATCGCGCGATCGTGGCGATTTTCGGGCCGACTAACGAATCAAAGTATGGCCCGTGGTCAAGCAAATCAGCCTTCGTAAAAAAGGATATTGCCTGTCGGCCTTGCGAAAACGCGCAGTGCCATTTTAATAGCCTGGAATGCATACAGATGGTGCAGGTGGAGGATGTGCTTAAGCAGGTAAGGAATATTATGCAAGAGGGACTGTCCCCGCAGAGCTATCCCGAAGTGGTCTTGAAGGGGATTGTCCCCAAGCGTATCCTGATCGCCCGCACCGATAGGATCGGGGATGTGGTTTTGTCCACCCCGGTTATAAAGGCGGTGAGAGAGAAATATCCCAGCGCCTATATCGCCATGATGGTCAGTCCTTATACTAAAGAGATCGTTGAAGGCAACCCTTATTTAGATGAAGTAATTATTTATGATAAAGACACAAAACATAAAAGTTGGCGCAGAACTTTTGAATTTGCCAGGAACCTTAAGAAAAAGAGGTTTGACCTTGCGCTGATATTGCATCCCACTAATCGCGTGCACCTGGTGGCTTTCTTGGCCGGGATAAAAAGAAGGATCGGCTATGACCGGAAACTGGCATTTTTACTTACTGACAGGGTCTTTCATACCAAGCAATATGGGCAAAAGCACGAATTAGAATATAATTTAGACCTGCTTAAGATTCTGGACATTGTCTCATCAGACAAAAATATCTTTGTCCCGGTTAAGCCGGAGGCAGTGCAGGCGGTAGGGGAATTATTGAGGCAGGAAGGGGTAAAAGAAAAAGATACGCTCTTGGCGATCAATCCCGGGGCGAGTTGTCCTTCTAAGATATGGAGTGCGCAAAGATTTGCCGAGGTAGCGGATAGATTGGTTCAGGAATACGGCTTTAAGGTTCTGGTAATCTCCGGGCCCAAAGACAGGGCCCTGGCGCAGAATCTTGTTACTAACATGAGGGAAAAGGCGATTGACCTGGCAGGCAGGCTTTCGCTCTCGCAAATAGCGGCTTTATTATCGCGCTGCAGTTTATTCATCTCCAATGATTCCGGGCCGGTGCATATCGGCTCGGCAGTAGGTGTGCCGGTGATCTCTATATTCGGCAGGGACCAGAAAGGCCTGAGTCCTAAACGCTGGGGTCCGGTAGGCAAGAGGGACCGTTTCTTGCACAAACCGGCCGGTTGCATAGAATGCCTGGCGCATAATTGCGTCCAGGAATTCAAATGCCTGCAGTCCATAACCGTTGATGATGTGGTGCAAACCGCTGAAGCTATTCTAAAGAATTAAGATAGCCAGATACGCCTTGATGAAATCCCATACCCAATATTTATGGTTTAATACCAAAAACAGGCAGGAGTTTATTAATATAACCCCGCAGGTGGAAGAAGAACTCAAGAAAAGCGGAATCAAGGAAGGCCTGTGTCTGGTGAACGCCATGCACATCACAGCTTCAGTTTTTATCAATGATGATGAATTAGGGCTGCATAGCGATTTCAGCGCCTGGCTGGAAAAATTAGCGCCATACGCAAAAGATAAGTATAAGCATAACCTTAGTGGCGAAGACAATGGAGATGCCCATCTAAAAAGGACGATCATGGGCAGGGAAGTAGTAGTCGCGGTTACTAACGGTGAACTTGATTTTGGTCCGTGGGAACAGGTATTCTACGCAGAGTTTGACGGTCAGCGTAAAAAGCGGGTTTTAATAAAAATAATAGGCGATTAGGAAAAATAGAAAAATAGGGACCGTTTCTGTTTTTTGTTTCATGTGCTGCGGTTTAGCGGGTGGCGAGGCATGTTTCTAGCCAAAAATAGTTGCTTAAAATGGAAATTGTGCTAAAATTATATGTTCTATGATCAATTTTAATAAGGTAAAGACATATTCGGTGAAAAAGCGCTTCAGCAAGGTGCGCAGCCAGGACTTTGCCCAGCCGCCTGCCAAGGGCAGAAGCTTTGCTGCTTTCTACAATTCCCTACCGCATATATTAAAGGCAAGCGATTTAAAGGCTGTGGCTGAGGCGGTGGTTAAGGCGCGCAAGGCTAAAAAAGGCGTGATCTTCATGGCCGGGGCGCACGTGATTAAGTGTGGCCTTAATCCCATAGTTATAGAGCTGATCAAGAAGAAGATCATTACCTGTATATGCTTGAATGAAGCGGTCAGGCAAGGCGTGCGCCAGGGATTTGGTTTAGGCTATGCCGTTGCCAGCAAAATATACGCCTCAAAGCTCGCGCATAAGAATCTTAGCCTGCTCTATAATGCATACAAGAATAATATTCCGGTTTGCGTATTTGTGGCAGTAGGCACGGATATTATTCATCAGCATCCAAGTTTTAATGCCGCGCTCACTGCCGAAGGTTCATTAAGGGATTTTCATAGCCTGGTGGAAAATATTGCCGGCTTAAATCGCGGCGGCGTGGTGCTTAATTTCGGCTCGGCAGTGGTATTGCCTGAGGTATTTTTAAAGGCGCTGAATCTGTCCCGTAACCTCGGCAACAAGGTCAAGGATTTCGTCACGGCTAACTTTGATATGATCTTTCATTACCGCCCCCAGCAGAACGTGGTATCGCGTCCGGTTTCCTCCGGCGGTAAAGGTTATTATATTATCGGGCATCATGAGATCATGCTGCCGCTTTTAGCCCAGGCAGTTATTGAGAAGGCCTAACTTAATATGCAAATCGCTAATTTAAAGAAAATAATTTCCAGATTCCCCAAGACAAAAGTTTTGGTTATTGGTGACCTGATCCTTGATGAATACCTCTGGGGTAATGTGGAGAGGATCTCTCCGGAAGCGCCGGTGCCGGTGGTCTGGGCAAACAAAAAGACCTATGTGCCGGGCGGAGCCGCCAATGTAGCGAATAATATCCGTTCCCTGGACGCAGAAGTGCTTCTGGTAGGGGTTATCGGGCGCGACCATAATCAGGAGATCTTACTACGCGAGCTAAAAGAGAGAGGCATCTCAACCGGCGGTTTGTTTGTATCTGACCAGCGCCACACCACGGTTAAAACCAGGATTATTGCCGGCCACCAGCAGGTGGTGAGGGTAGATTGGGAGCACACCGAGCCATTAGACCGGAAACTAAACCAGAAGATCTATAATTTTGTGAGTAATAAAATAAAGGATTTCGATGCCATCATTATTGAGGATTACGGCAAGGGCGTGATCAATAAGCAGATGCTTGAAGGGTTGATATTTCTGGCCCAGTCGCACAAAAAGGTAGTTACGGTTGACCCCAAGGAAGAGAATTTTCAGTATTACCGCGGTATTACCTCAATGACCCCTAACCGCAAAGAATTAGAGAACGCGGTGCGCAATTTAAAAATAAGCGATACTACCCACAAGCTTAATTTAAATAAGGATCGCCTTTTCACTGACAAAGATATTGATACCACGGCCAAAGAGATCATGGATTATCTGGGTATGGAGTCGTTACTGGTGACTTTGGGTGAGAATGGCATGAAATTATTAGAGCATGGCGGGCTTATCACGCATATTCCTACGGTGGCGCAAGCGGTATTTGATGTCTCTGGAGCCGGAGATACGGTTATTTCGGTATTTACCTTAGGATTGGCCAGCGGTGCATCCAAGAAAGAGGCCGCCCATATTGCTAATTTTGCTGCAGGCATTGTGGTGGGCAAGGTTGGGACCGCGGTAACCACAAGAAAAGAATTGTTAGATAAAATAGGCACCCGGCGCTAATAGGTATTGCGCCGGTGTTCGCTACTGTTACACCCGGCGCTAATAGGTATTGCGCCGGTGTTCGCTACTGCGAAGGAGAAAAATGGATGTAATCGGCGTAATACCCGCGCGATATTCCTCCACCAGATTTGAAGGTAAGGTTATCGCGGATATACTCGGTAAACCCATGATCCAGCATGTTTGGGAACACGCCAAGCAGGCCATGGTGTTGGACGACCTGATCATTGCTTGCGATGACGAGAGGGTGGCAACGGTCGCCAGGGGTTTCGGGGCCAAGGTGGTGATGACTGCCAAGGGGCATGCCTGCGGAACAGACAGGCTGGTTGAGGTAATCAATCCCCTTGACGTAAAAGTGGTGATCAATATCCAGGGCGATGAGCCGCTTATCAGTCCCAGGGTGATCGATGCCGTCGGGCAGGAACTTATAAGCAATCCCAAGATTTCCGTGGCTACGGTGATGAAAAAAATAGAAAATGTCGAAGAACTTACTGATCCTCACGTGGTCAAGGTAGTAGTGGATAAAAATAATTTCGCCCTCTATTTCTCGCGTTCACCCATACCTTTCCTGGCGCGTAATTCCGATGTAAAGCATCCTGTGTATTATAAACACATCGGTCTTTACGGCTATACCAAAGATTTTTTATTTACCTTTAAGAATCTCCAGCCTTCGGCCCTGGAAAAGACCGAGAAGTTAGAGCAGCTGCGTATTTTGGAAGAGGGCTACCGTATTAAGATGCTTGAAACAAAATTCGACACCATTGGCGTGGATGTGCCGGAAGATCTGGAGAAGGTCAAGATATGGTTAGAGAGATTAAAATAGGTAACATAAAGATAGGAAATGGCTCACCCCTGGTTCTGATCGCCGGTCCGTGTGTTATAGAATCCGAGAAATCTTGTTTGGAGATGGCCAAAAGGCTTAAGGACTTGACCGGCAGCCTTAATATCCCTTTTATCTTTAAATCCAGTTTTGATAAGGCCAACCGCATGTCCCTGGATTCCTTTCGCGGGCCAGGCATAGAAAAGGGCCTGGAGATTCTGCAGAAAATAAAAGATAGGCTGCATCTACCGATCTTAAGCGACGTGCATTGTAAAAAAGACATTGATTATGCCAGTTATGTCCTGGATGTCATTCAGATACCCGCGCTTTTGTGCCGTCAGACTGATATTGTGCTGGCGGCGGCTAAAAGCGGCAAGGTTATAAACATTAAGAAAGGGCAGTTTCTCGCCCCTTGGGACATGCTACCTATAATTAAGAAGGTAGAATCAACCGGGAACAAAAATATACTTTTAACCGAGCGAGGCGTTTCCTTCGGTTATAATAATCTGGTTTCGGATCTCCGGGCTTTGGCGATTATGCGTGATTTTGGCTATCCGGTAATTTATGACGCTACCCACAGCATCCAGCTTCCCGGAGGAAGGGGGAGTTGTTCCGGCGGTCAGAGGCAGTTTGTCGAAGGGCTCTCCCGAGCGGCAGTAGCTTTTGGCTGCGACGGCCTGTTCTTAGAAGTACACGTTAATCCTGACAAGGCACTTTGCGACGGCCCGAATATGATCGACCTGAAACAATTAAAGAGTTTGCTCATCCAGGCCAAGAATATCCGCCAGGCCTTAAAAAATAGGTAATGAAAATGAATGTGATCAAGCGCGCAAGGCAAGTTCTGGATATTGAGGCGGAGGCAATCCTCGCCTTAAAACCGCGGCTGAATAAAAATTTTTCCAGGGCAGTGGAACTGACTCTTAAGACCAAGGGTAGGGTGGTAGTAAGCGGCATGGGCAAGACCGGGATCATCGCCCAGAAATTATCGGCGACCCTGGCTTCTACCGGCACTCCGAGCCTATTCCTGCATACGGCCGAGGCCATTCATGGCGACTTAGGTAAGGTCACTTCAGAAGACGTGGTGGTGATACTTTCCTATAGTGGCACCGGGGAAGAGATGAAACAGTTGCTGCCTCTATTGAAAAAGCTCGGAGCTCCAATTGTCTGCCTGACCGGCAATAAACATTCGCTTTTAGCCCAATATAGTGATGTGGTGCTGGATATATCGGTAAAAAAAGAGGCCTGTCCTCTGGGGCTGGCTCCTACCGCGTCCACTACCGCGTGCCTGGCCATGGCCGATGCCCTGGCAGTGTGCCTTCTGGAGCTGCACGGTTTTAAAGAAAAAGATTTCGCGTTTTATCATCCCGGCGGGGCATTAGGCAGGAAGCTCTTATTGACCGTGGGGGATATTATGCGTAAAGGTAATAATAATCCGATAGTGTCCGAAGATAAAAAAATATCCCAAGTCTTGGTTAAGATTACCCATGCCCGGGCCGGAAGTGCGTCGGTAGTAAATAAAAAAGGAAAGTTGGTCGGTATATTTACTGACGGAGATTTACGCCGGCATCTTGAGCATGATCCGGATCTGGCTATCCGTACCGTAGCCGAGGTGATGACCAAGGGTCCGGTTACTGTGGGGCCCCGGATGCTTGCCGCTGAGGCCATGCGTATATTAAAAGAGAAGAAGATCGATGAGGTCCCCGTGGTGGATGGGCTGCGCAGGCCGGTAGGATTATTGGATGTCCAGGATCTCTTAAAAGCCGGAGTAGTATGATATATGGATGAACGCATAGTTGAATTAGCCAGGAAAGTTAAATTACTGCTTTTAGACGTTGACGGGGTTTTAACCGACGGCCGGATCATCTATGATTCCCGGGGCCACGACATGAAATTTTTTGACGTCCGCGATGGTTTAGGCGTATATATGCTTAAAAAAGCCGGCATCGATGTCGTGCTTATCACTGCCAAGGGTTCGCGCTGCATAAAACC
>JAPLLP010000209.1:6736-7366 GCA_026387515.1 Candidatus Omnitrophota bacterium
CGATATATTCCCTAAATCAGCCGCTTTGCCCAAGATCTTAAGTCGTTTCAAGGTTAAAGAAGAAGATCTCTGCTTTGTGGCGGACGACCTGGTGGATTTATCTTTGATGAAGAGGGTGGGATTTCCGGTTGCGGTTTTTAATGCCTCTCCGGAAATAAAGCAGGTCGCCTCCTATATAACTCTGCGCCAGGGTGGCAGGGGCGCAGTGCGTGAGATAGCCGAACTTATACTTAAGGCCCAGGGTAAATGGGATAAAATTTTACAAATTTATGATGTTTAAGCGTTTTTGCTGGCTGGCCTTAGTGATTTTTATGTTTAGTAATCATGCCGAGGCAAAACCTGAAGTAAAGCCTAAAGGGTCTAAATCCTCCCAGGATTCTGACCAGCAGATCAGCGATTTTTCCCTTGCCGGATACGGAGAAAAAGGTAAGAAGTCCTGGGATTTAAACGGCAAAACCGCCGACATATTTGACGATGTGGTCAAGCTTAAAGATATCAAAGGTAATCTTTTTAGTGAGCAGGAACATGTCGTGCTTCTCGCGGATAAAGGGGATTTTAATAAGGCAGACGGCAAGGTGCATCTTGAGGATAATGTGGTGATCACTACTTCTTCAGGAGCAAAGCTTACCA
>JAPLLP010000209.1:7378-13869 GCA_026387515.1 Candidatus Omnitrophota bacterium
ACCCCGGATAAAGTGAATATCGTTAAGGAAAACATGATCACTACTGCCACCGGAGCCAAGGGGCAGCCGAACCTGAACAAGGTTACTTTGGAGAAAGACGTTACGGTCAAGATAAATTCCACCCCTGACCCAAAACAGGCCATGGATATGCTGGCCATGAACCAGATCATTATTACCTGTGACGGCCCCCTGGAGGTTGATTATCAGCATAACGTGGCTACTTTTAACAACAATGTTACCGCGGATAAAGGCGACGCCGTGATTTATTGCGACAGCATGGACATATACTTTAACAATACCAAAGATAAGGGCGCGCCCAAGACAGATAAACCGCAAAGTACTGTTCTTTCCGGGAACAAGATCGATAAGATTCTGGCCAAGGGTAATGTCAAGATAGTCAAGGGTCAGAATGTCTCTTTCAGCGATGAGGCGCTTTACACCGCCGTAGATCAAAAAATAGTCTTAAAAGGCAAACCAAAATTAGTGATTTATTCCACAACCGATTTCAAACAAGCCTTTGACAATTAATTTTAAGGAGTAAGCTAGATGCATTTATTGGAAATCCAGGGCCTGGCCAAGTCTTACGACGGAAGAGAGGTAGTTAAGGGCGTAGATATGCTGGTCAAGCGCGGCGAGATCGTCGGGCTGCTCGGGCCTAACGGCGCGGGAAAGACCACCACATTTTATATGGTGGTAGGCATAATCCCTCCGAATCGCGGAAAAATAGTTTTTGACAACCAGGATATAACTAATTTTTCTATCCACCAGCGCGCGCGATTCGGCATCGGTTACCTTTCCCAGGAGCCTTCAATATTCCGTAAATTGACCGTGGAAGAAAATATCAAGGCTATTCTTGAGACCCTGCCTTTACCTCGAAGCGAGAGGAAAAAGAGGCTGCATAGTTTGCTTGAGGAGTTGAATATCTCGCACCTGGCCAAGAACCGGGCCTATACCTTATCCGGGGAGATAACCCGGGCTCTGGTCACTAACCCGTCGTTCATACTCCTGGATGAGCCTTTTTCCGGGATCGATCCGATCGTGGTCAGCGAGGCCCAGGAGATCATCAAAGAGTTAAAGGAAAAAGGATTGGGCATTTTACTTACGGATCACAACGTTCGGGAAACACTTTCTATTACTGATAGGGCTTATCTTATCGCTGAGGGCAAGATTCTTATTTCCGGCACTGCCCCGGAGTTGATTGATAACCCCCAAGCCCGGCAGATCTACCTGGGCGAGAAATTCAGAATGTAAGGGGAGAACTATGAATACGCAGGTAAAGAACTTAGACAACGGCAAGAGAGAGATCGCTATTTCTCTTAGCGGTGAGAAGGTAAAGAATAAATTTGAAGAGGTGTTCAAGAAAATAGGGGAAAACGCCAAGGTTCCGGGTTTTCGCCCGGGCCATGCCCCGCGCGCTATGCTGGAGAAGAATTTTTCCGGACAGGCGCACGATCAGGTCCTGAAAGAATTGATCCCGGATATCTATGATGAAGCGGTTAAGAAAGAAGGCCTTGACGTGGTTGACCTGCCTGAGATTACCGAGGTTAAGCTTGACCGCGAGAACATTTCTTTTAAGGCAACCGTAGATGTGCGCCCGGAAATTCCGGTCAAGCCTTATAAAGGGATCAAGGTAAATTTTAAAAATATAGAAGTAACTCCCGACGAGATAAAACGTTCCATAGATTCCATAAAAGAATCGCATAAATTTACCGCGGTGGATGATGACCTGGCCAAGTGCCTGGGATACCCGAGCCTGGCAGAACTGGAGAAGATCGTAGAAAAACAGATCTTCTTAGAGAAATCAAATGCCGAGAGGCAGAAGGTTGATAATGAAATTATCGAAGCCATCACCAGGGACCTGCATTTTAAGCTGCCTAAGTCAATCGTGAATCGACAGCTGGAAGATATGGTCAGAAAGACAAAGGTGGATCTTGCCTTAAAGGGATTACCGAGAGAAGCTATTGATAAAGAGGATAAAAGTATCTCGGAGAAGCTGTTGCCTGAGGCCGAGAAACAGGTTAGGGTGTATCTGGTATTGGCCGAGATCGCCAAGAAAGAAAATATACCCCAGGATGAACATATGCCGAGCAAGGTAATGGAATTATTGTTAAAAGAAGCGTCCTGGCAGCAGGCATAAAATTAATAAGTCACCCGGCCCTATCGGATGGGCCGGTGTTCGCTACTTTTACACCCCGCGCTAATAGGATTTGCGCGGGTGTTCGCTACTGCGAAGGAGGTAGATATGGATATAAGATGTCAAACCCTGGTTCCCATGGTAATAGAACAGACCTCGCGAGGTTATGAGCGTGCCTACGATATCTATTCGCGCCTCTTAAAGGACCGGATTGTTTTTATCGGGACACCCATCGATGATATGGTCGCCAATCTTATTATCGCGCAGCTATTGTTCTTGCAGATGGAGGACGTTACTAAGGATATCAATGTATATATAAATTCACCGGGCGGTTCGGTGACTGCGGGACTAGCTATTTATGATACGATGCGTTTTGTTAAACCCGATGTTGCTACTTATTGCGTAGGCCAGGCTGCCAGCATGGGGGCGATACTTTTGTGCGCCGGCACCAAAGGGAAACGTCACGCCCTTCCTAATTCCCGGGTTATGATCCATCAGCCCTGGGGAGGCGTGCAAGGACAGGCAGAGGATATCTCAAGGCAGGCCAGAGAGATTTTAAAGATGCGCGATAGAATTAACGAGTTATTAGCAGCTCATACCGGGCAACCCTTAGACAAGGTCCAAAAGGATACTGATAGGGATTTTTTTATGTCCGCAGAGGAGGCCAAGGATTACGGTTTGCTCGACGAGGTAATTCAGGCTACTCAGAAGAAATAAGGAGAACAAGCCATGCGTAAGAATTATCTATTGACCCCAGGTCCTACGCCTATTCCGCCCCAGGTTTCACAGGAAGAGGCAAAACCGATCATCCATCATCGCACTCCTCAATTCCAGGCGGTGATAAAAGAGGTCAGCGAAGGTTTAAAATATGTTTTTCAGACCGGATCAAGCGTCTATATCCTGGCTTCATCAGGGACAGGCGCCATGGAGGCGGCAGTGGTGAACCTGCTTTCTCCCGGCGATACTGTTATTACCGTGGAGGGTGGAAAATTCGGGGAACGCTGGACCGAGATATGTCAGGCCTATGGTATAACTGCGGATGTCATCAAGGTAGAATGGGGCAAGGCGGTTGATCCTAAAGAGATAGAGAAGAGGCTTAAAAATAATTCTAAGATCAAGGCGGTATTTACTACTCTCTGCGAGACTTCTACCGGAGTAACCAATGATATCCAGGCTATCGGGGCGGTAATAAAGAATACGGGCGCGGTATTAGTCGTTGACGCTATAAGCGGCCTGGGAGCTGTTGATCTAAAAATCGATGCCTGGGGAGTGGATGTATGCGTTTCCGGTTCGCAAAAAGGCTTAATGCTGCCTCCGGGGTTGGCATTTATTTCCATAAGCGCCAAAGCCTGGAAGCTGGTTGAAGCGGCAAAATGCCCCAGGTATTATTTTGATATGAAGGAGGCTAAGAAGGCACTTGAAAAAACCGACACCCCTTATACCCCGGCGATATCTTTGATCATTGCTTTGGCAGAGAGTTTAAGGATGATGAAGCAGGATGGCCTGGAAAACGTATTTGCCCGTCATCGCAAAATGGCCGATGCCACCAGGTGCGCGATGAAGGCTTTAGGGTTAGAGCTTCTTTTTGCGCCCACTGCAGCCTCGGATGTGGTAACGGCAGTAAAAGTCCCGGCCGGGTTAGACGGCGAAAAGCTGGTTAAGACTATGCGTGACAACTACGGGGTTACTTTTGCCGGAGGGCAGGCAGAGCTTAAGGGTAAGGTTTTTCGTATGGCCCATATGGGTTTTATTGAAGAATTTGATATTATCGTCGGGATATCGTGCCTGGAAAAAGTCCTAAAACAGATGGGCTATAAATTCGAATTGGGCGCAGGTGTCAAGGCCGCAGAGGAGGTATTTTTAAAATGAGCAGAATACTGGTTAGTGATCCTCTGTCTGAAGAGGGCTTAAAGATCCTCAGGGAGGTAAAAGAGTTTGAGGTAGAAGTCCAGACCGAATTAAAACCGGAAGCGCTTAAACAGATAATCAAGGATTACGATGCGCTTATCGTCAGGAGCGCTACAAAGGTTACTAAAGATATCATCGAGTCTGCCGTAAAGCTTAAGGCCATCGGGAGGGCAGGGGTGGGATTGGATAATGTGGACCTCGATGCCGCCACTCAAAAAGGCATTATTGTCATGAATACACCGGCGGGAAACACTATTTCGACTGCCGAACATACCATGAGCATGATCTTGGCGCTTTCCCGCAATATAGCGCAGGCCAATGCCTCGACTAAAAAAGGAGAATGGAAGCGTTCTAAGTTTATGGGCGTTGAGCTGTATGGTAAGACGCTGGGGATCGTAGGATTGGGGCGTATCGGCACAGAAGTAGCCAAGCGCGCCGGGTCTTTTGGCATGAAGGTATTGGCCTTTGACCCGTTTTTGTCCCGCGAGGCAGCAAAGAGCCTGGGTATCGAGGCAGTGGAATTAAAGGAGCTGTTTAGCCGCGCGGATTATATCACCGTGCACACCCCGCTTACCGATGAGACCAAACATATGATTTCTACCAATGAGTTTGCGCTGATGAAAAAAGGGGTGCGCCTGATAAATTGCGCCCGCGGCGGCATTATTGACGAGCTGGCGCTTATCAACGCGATAAAAGAGGGTAAGGTTGCGGGAGCGGCTATGGACGTCTTTGAGAAAGAGCCTATTGCCCCGGAGAGCGAACTTTTAAAATTGGATAATGTGGTGATTACCCCGCATCTAGGCGCCTCCACCGAAGAGGCTCAGGTGAATGTGGCCGTGGAAGTGGCGGAGATCGTCCGCGACTGCCTCCTGGGCCGCGGTATCCGTAATGCCGCGAATTATCCGTGCCTGGAGGCAGAGGTATGCCGCGTCTTGGAGCCCTATATCAATTTGTGTGACAAAATGGGCAAGTTCGCCAGCCAATTGGCCGACGGAGGGTTCCAGCAGCTGAATATTACCTATAGCGGCGAGATAACCAAATACGACCTGAGCGCTTTGACCATGGCTTTGGTAAAGGGCCTGCTTTCTCCGGCTTTAAAAGAGACGGTGAATTTTATTAACGCGGTACCTTTAGCCAAACAGCGCGGCATCAATATTAAAGAAGCTAAATCCTCCAAGGAAGAGGAATTTGTAAATATGGTCCAGGTTGAGATAAGCACAGACAAAGAGAAACGGCTTGTCTCAGGCACCCTCTCGGCGAATAAGCAGCCCAGGATCGTCAAGATCGACAACTACTATGTGGAGGTATCGCTTTTCGGAGAGATGCTGGTGATCAAGAACTGGGATAAACCCGGGCTTATCGGCAACCTGGGGATGTTCTTCGGGAAAAATAATGTTAATATCGCCGCCATGAATTTTGGCCGAGAGCAGGCCGGAGGCGAATCCATCAGCATATTGACCGTAGATAGCCCGATTACGTCTGAGATGTTGGCCAAGATTAAGAAAATAGAAAACGTATTAGAGGCGAGGACAATAAGGGTATGACGGGTAATTTCAAAATAAAAACTATTTTTCTCGCCATCTGGTTACTGGTATTAGCGGTAGTTCCTCTATACGCCAAAGATATCACCATCCTTTTTACCGGCGATACGCACGCCGCGCTTTATCCCTGCCACTGTCCGATCGAGCCCGACGGCGGGCTTGCCCGTCGTTCCGCGCTGATCAAGCGTCTGAGAAAAAATAATCCTAATACGCTGGTATTGGAAGCCGGAAGTTTTTTTGCCGGAGGCATCATGGACGAATATAGCCTCAACTCTGAGCTGGATAAAGAGCGCACAGGGGTGGTCCTTAAGGCAATGGAACTTATGGGTTATGATGCGGCTGCGGTGAGCGGCGAAGAATTTAATTTCGGCAAGGACTTTATTGAAGGCGCGGCCAAAAGAAATAAAATCCCCTTTCTTACCTGCAATGTTACGGATAGCGTTTTCAAGCCTTATATTATTAAAGAGGTTGCGGGAATTAAGATAGGGATAATCGCGGCAACCGAGCCGCAGGCTCAAGTTAAGGCCGAGGGGCTCAAATTCGTTGACTTGAAGTCTGCCCTTGCCCGCCAGGTCATAGAGCTGAGGCGGTCCGGGGTAAATATTGTGGTTTTTTTAAGCCACTTAGGCGATGCGGTTGATTCTGACATTATAAAATCGATCCCGGACATAGATGTTTTGATTTGCGGGTATAGCCGTAAAGAAGACGCTGCTCCAAAGATCGGCTCCACGATCATCGCCCCAAGCATTTGGCAGGGTAGAATGCTTGGTAAGTTAACCCTGAAGATTAATGGCCAGCAAATAGGGGATTATAAGATAGAGAATATCCGTCTTTCCGATCAAGTCAGCAATGACCCGGAAGTGGCCAGGTTAGTGCCTGTCTGTTTTTCGGATAAAGACTGCCAGAAA
>JAPLLP010000209.1:13886-14513 GCA_026387515.1 Candidatus Omnitrophota bacterium
TGGGAGCTTGCCAGAACCCGGCGACATTGGGGGCTGCCTGCGTCTTTACAGAACTGGAAAAGTTGAACCTGAGGGTTATTACCAGCAAATCCTCCCGGTTCGTAGATACCGATAAGGTGGTTAATTTTTTAAAAAATAATATTCCCGGTTTAACGGTCAGCTATCTTGATTATACGGATAAAAAGGCCGGGGAGTTAATCAAAAGATTTAACATCCAGGCGATACCTGCTTATATGCTGGACAAAAAGGCAGAGGAAAAGAAGACATTTGAAGGGATTAAGCAGTATTTTGTACTGGAAGAAGGATTATACGTTGCTCGCCCGCAGTTTACCGGGGTCACCTTTTTCTTGAACAGGAAACGGTTTCCCGGAAGGATCGACCTGTTTTTCAGCATGTATGATAAGGACGCCGATCCGCTTTTGTCTTCAATAAAAGATTTCAAGCCAGAGGTGCATTTTTTGGTCACGGAGACCGACAAGGGATTTGAAGCCAAATACGGGCAGGCGGAACTAGAGGATGACCTGCGCGCGGTTTGCGTTAAGGCCCATTACCCGGAGATTTTCTGGGATTATATTTCTTGCCGCAGCCAGAACTCAAGTAGTTCTTGGTGGGAGGATTGTCTAGGAA
>JAPLLP010000218.1:0-5070 GCA_026387515.1 Candidatus Omnitrophota bacterium
TGATCTTTCCTTCGCACGGCGCGGGAGACAGGCCCAAACGGTAATATATGCACGCCTTAAGGGGGAGTTCCCGGCAAGAGCGATAAGGAAAACTGCGGCGGATGATCTTTAATACCTCTCTCAGGAGATTGGCGCTGGTATATGGCCCCAGGTAGCGGGCTGCGTCAGGCTCCTTTTTGCGGGTCACGCATATGGCAGGGTATTCCTCGGAGGTTATCTTGACAAAAGGAAAATTTTTATTCTCGCGCAGGGATACGTTATATTTAGGCTGATGTTGATGAATAAAACCCGCCTCCAATATCAAGGCCTGGGCCTCCGAGGCAACCAGTTTATACTCGATATCGGCGCTCTGAGAGACCAAACTCTGAGTTTTGCTATCCAGCTGGCGGCTAAAATACGACTGCACCCGTTTCTTCAGTAATTTAGCCTTGCCGATATAGATGATCCGGCCGTTTGCATCCTTAAAAAAATATACCCCCGGCGTCTGCGGCAGATCCGCGATTAGTCTGTTAATCTTATCGGGTTTAGGCATGTGTTGAGAGGCTATCGGTTATTACTCTTCTTAAATAGCAGATTAAGGATCTCACGCATCTCGTGCAACCTGAGAATAAAACCAAAGATGACATAAGAGATTACTCCGGAGGCAACCAGATAGACCAGGTTCGCTAATCTGTAGAATACGCCTTTTATCGGAATAAAACTATATCGCGCAGCCACATAACAAACCACCCCCATACACAGGCTGGCGCAGGCAATCTTAAGAGAAGAAAATATAAGCGGCCGCAGGTTAAAAGGTTTGAGGCGCTTATACAACCGGACAAAAAGAACCAGGAAACTGATAATCCCCGATAAAGATGTAGCCAGTGCGATGCCCGCCAGCTTCATAGGAAACATAAGTATCAAATTAAAGATGACGTTCAAAACCAAGGTCAAAGCTGAATTCTTAGTAGGGGTCACGGTGTCCTTAAGCGCAAAAAAACAGGATTGCGTGATTTTGGTAGCTGCGTAAGCAAATAAACCCAGGCTATAATAGGTTAAGACCTGGGCAGTGGCGTTAATGGCGTAAAGGTCAAACTTCCCTCCGCCAAACAGCCCCTCGATCACCGGCTTAGCCAGGACTACAAAAGCTACGGAAGCGGGGAACATCACAAAAAATGTGGCTCGCAGGCCAAAAGAAAGCGTGGATTTCAATTCATCGGTTTTTCCTTCAGCGGCTTGCGTAGATAAAGTCGGTAATATTGCCTGAGAGAGCGAGGTTGATACAATTCCCAGGGGAAACTGTATCAACCTATAGGCAAAATATAATACTGCCACGCCCCCTTCGCCCACGATCACGCTTAGAGAGCCGAATATGGAATCCACAAAGTTATTAAGCTGATAAATAGAAGAACTCAAGACCCTGGGAACCATCAGCCTGCCGATGGTCTTGGCCGCGGGATGTTTAAAATTCCTGAATAGCCAATTGCAACACCCCGCCCACCAGGACGCCCAAGGCCAGACCCTTGATCCCCTCGCCGAAGGCCAGTGCAAAGACAATAATTGAAATATTCAAAAGGCATGGGGCAAAAGCCGGAACGGCAAAGTGTTTCAGGGAATTCAATGTCCCCAGGGAATACGCAGCCAGGCTTATTAATAATATATAGGGGAAGATAATCCGGTTAAGGGTAATAGTGGCTTGCAGTTTTTCCGGAGAGGCAGTGAAACCGGGAGCGATCATCCGCACCAAGATGGGAGAAAAAATTATCCCCAGGATAGTTACAGACATAAGTATGACCAAGAGCAGGTTTAACACTACATTAGCCAGCTCCCAGAATTCTTCTTTAGTGTGTTTAACCGTATATTCGCTGAATACCGGCACAAAGGCCGCGTTAGCCGCCCCCTCCCCTAACAAATCGCGGAACAGGTTGGGGATGCGGAAGGCGATCACGAACGCCTGCGCGTAGATATACACTCCGAATATCCGGGCGATCACCACATCGCGCAAGAAACCTAAGATCCGGGAGCATAATGTTGCCAGGCCTATAATGCCGGCGGACCTGGCAATGGAATGATGGTGACGGGTTAGGGAAGAATTCTCTGTTGACATAAAGAGTTAATTGTGATATAAAAAATAATCTAAATCGGAGGAAAAAACCATGCCAAGACGCAGCACTTCCATTAAAACGCAACGTTCTATCAAGAGAAAACACCTACGCAATTTGAAGGTAAAGATAGAACTAAAGAAAACGCTGAAGAAATTCCAGGGCCTAGTATCGGCAAAAAAGCTCGATGAAGCCAAGGCGCTCCTCAAAACTACTTTTTCTAAGCTGGATAAAGCGGCAAAAAAAGGTATTATCCCCGTAAATAGGGCCAACCGCAAAAAATCACGGCTATCCCTGAAATTACTTAAAGGCGCATAAACTGATAACTAGTTTTTCCAAGGCAAAATCGGGTTTAAGGCGGCCGGTTTTTATCTCCACATCACAGGTAAGAAGAAGCTTTATTCTACGCCCCATCTCCCGTGCCGGAAAGCTATTCCTCTCCCAGTCATAACGCAAACCACCCATAATCCGTTCTGGTTTTTCTCCCTCACTCAAAAGTTGGCGTAAAACCCTTAGGGCGCCATGGGTATCGCTGTTTCCTATCTGCCGGCTTAAGGTAAAGGTATCCGGTTTAGGCTTACCAAAAAATGAAAATTTCTGCGCGTAGCGGCAAACAAATTTGGTAAACTCATCACGCGTATCATCCCGGTCAAAATCCAAGACCAGGATTATTTCCGGCCTGGCCTTCGGGATATAATCTTTCAAAAAACTACGGATATCTTCGGGTAGGACCTGGGCGTCTTTTATGACTACTACCCTCTTCGCGGACTCGACAGGCAGGCACAACAGCCTCTCCTGCAAGGCGTTAAGCCGCAGCCCTATAGCAGACAGGATATCTAGATTGAAATCTCTAACTTTTTCTGGGAGGAACTGGGTTTTAAGTTTTCTGAACTCTGTTTCTTTGGAAAGGCTGTCGGTGCCGATCAACAGATATACTGGCGGGGCAGATTTTACCATTCCTCAACGCAACGCTCCACAATCCTGCGCGCTAAATCCGCTATAGCGTCGGTGGTTCCTTGATCGTCTGTTTTCTTAGTCACGTTCGAAAGGGTAGAAGTAGTGGGAAAATAATCTCCTATGCCGGTAAAATTATTCTCTTGCCAGATTAGTTCGTTTTTCCGGTTATCCCATAATTTCAAGTTGACCACTACGCTGATGCGGTACTCCTGGACCTCGCTATTCTCATCGTAACGCAGGGCATCGCGCCGGAAATCCACAAGCTCTCCCTTTAAGGTCACGTCTGCCACATCGGATTTTACCGGCCGCAGGTTTCCGTCAAAGAGAAATTTATTGGTAACACCCTTGGTAACATCGCTTTCCAGGCGGGGACGGTAAAGCCGGTATTTACTCCCGGTGTCGGTCTGGTTAGCGATTTCTACCTTATTTAGGAAAGGAGGGATATAGATATTTTTGTACTTGAGCGAGACCGAAGAACGCGTAGTATAGCCGCAGCCCGCCAAAAAAGAAAAAATAAGCACCCAGTAGCCGTACTTCCTCATTTCTTCTTCTCCATCATCTGTACCCTCTCCAGGGACTTGGCAGCCCAAATGCTGTTAGGATAATTGCCGATGACGTCTTCATAATATATCTGCGCCGATTTAAAAGCTTTTTGCTTCTCGTAAAAACGGCCGATAGAATAATAACTCTCCGCCTCCCGGTCGTTGAGTTGATTGATATTCTTCTCCGCGTCGCGGGATAGGACCGCGTCGGGATTCTCCCGCACAAACTCCTCAAATTTATCCTTGGCCTCCTTGGCCGCGCCCTGATCATACGCCGGGCCTCGGGAAACCGCTGCTCGGCAAGAAGCGATCTGAAATTTTGCCGCGCCCGCCCATTCGCTATCCGGGTAATTAGTAACAACCTTACTAAAGGCCTCTTCCGCCTCGTAATAGCGCATCAGGCCTTTTAGCACCAGGCCCAATTTATATTGCGCCTTGGGCGCCAGCGGCCCGTAGGTTGAATTCTCCACTATTTTAGCGAATATCTCCAGCGCCGGATTCTCAACCGGGAGGGCAACCCCCATAGCCTTGCGCTTGACCCCGGACATAAAGGCCTCCCCGATCTTATATTCGCGCTCGTTGATCTCCTGGATACGCTCGGAAAACGGGTATTTATCAATAACCTTCTGATAGGCCAGGTACCCCTCATAAAGATTCCCTTGGGTTTCCTCTATCTGGCCCAGATAATACTGGCCCTCCGAGGCCTCAAGGGACTTGGGATAACTCCTGAGCAGTTTTTTAAATTCGCGCTTAGCCTCTTCGTAATTCTTTATGTCGTAGAGGTTTTTGGAAAGCTCAAACTGTTCCTTAGGGGTAGGTTTTACCGCGGTTTTAGGGTTAACCCATTTGCCGGTCTTGGGCGTCCAGATCCAGTAAGGGTAGGCCTTCTCGGCGCTTAAGCATAAAACTATAATCAGGATTAAAAATATACGCTTCATAACAGGTTAACTTTAACATATCCTCAAGCCCTTGTCAATTATTTACTGTTTGCAACTTAGCATCTCCAACTAGGAAAATTTAAAACAGGCGAAAGGAACTTGCAGCAGACAGTGGTTCGTCCAAAGAAGCAAACTAACCAGCATTTCACTTGTAACGGCAAAATAAGGCGCCAACCCCGGCAAAGTCACGGAAATAAAAACCAGGGCAACCCCCGACAGGGTAATCAAAGTAGCTAGAGGCACAATAAACATATTCGCTAACACAGTTACCGGAGAAAATAACCCAAAATAATACGCCACGATACCCATTGTGCCTGTCCAGGCAGAGAAAGAGACTAAGCTTCCCTCCAGCAAGAACCGTACAAATTTATTCTTGGGGTTTTCGATATGCAATAACGCTTTTATTTTAGGGTAAAGATAACTAATAGCTAAGACACTGGCAAAAGACAACTGCAACCCGATATCAAATAACTGTAAAGGATTTACCAAAAGGATAAAAAGTAAAGCTATGGCGCAGGAATTATAGATATCACCTTCTCTCTTTAGGGCATA
>JAPLLP010000218.1:5078-5641 GCA_026387515.1 Candidatus Omnitrophota bacterium
CCTTCTCTCTTTAGGGCATAGGCACAGAGGAAAATTATGCTCATTACCGTTGCCCGCATTACCGGTGTAGAAGCGCCGGTCATCAGACAGTATAAAATTATCAAGGGCAGCGCGATGACAATGCGTGATTTCCTGGTCAGCCGCAGAATCTTAAGCAACAACATGATAACAAATATTACCAGCGCGGTATTAAAACCGCTTACTACCAGAATATGCACGGTGCCGGTCTGCATCATCGCAAGATTCACCAAAGGCGGGACACCACTTCTCTCCCCAAGAATCATAGCATCCAATATGCTGGCAGGGACCGGCGACATATACTTAAAGAGCTGGCCTTCTACCTTACTTTTTAAGCCTAACGCAAAAGCCTGGAGCGAAAACTGACTACGCTTACCTAAGATTTTTATGCAGTACGGCGAGCGTATATGCATCAGGCAATAAATACCCTGGCGGGAGAGGTAATCGCGATAACTGTTATTACTTGAGGTAGGGCCCTTAAAAGGCCTATACAGGTTGCCGCGCACCACAACGACATCGCCATAGCGCAGGCCTATTTTGCCGTT
>JAPLLP010000218.1:5646-12485 GCA_026387515.1 Candidatus Omnitrophota bacterium
GCCGCAACATTTATGGCAGGCATGGCCGCTGCCTAACTTACGCACCTCCAGCGAAAGAATTGTTTTATTGATGTTATATGAAGGCTGGCTGCGGATAACTCCTTCCACGATTGAAATCTTGTCATGCAGATTGTATAGCTGGCGGGCAATATGGCATTTGGGCAGGACCTGGTGGTACCTTAATAAGAGCGCGCCAAATAAAAAGGCAAAAAGGGATAAAAACATCCCGAACAAAAACGGCCTCTTCGCTACCATGAGGCTTAAAGCGAGAAAAAATAAAGCAGCAAAATAGATAAATAAAAATGGACAGTGTATATTCTTGACGGCAAAGATACCTAAACAAAAACAAAACGTCAACCACACAGAAGGATAACGCATCTATTCCACAAAAAATAGCTCTTTTAACTTTGCAAACCTGTTTTCACCCACTCCCTTAACCTCTTTGATCTCCTCGATATTCTTAAATTCGCCATGCTCCTGGCGATATTGTATGATTTTCTGGGACAGTTTTTCCGAAACAGCCCGAGTCGCCATAAGCTCTTCCATGCCGGCTTTATTCAGATCAATCTTGATCAGTTTATCCTCAACTCGAATAGCGCCCTCAACCCGGCTATTGATCTTGGCAAGGAAACTTATCATTATCCCCGCCAAGGCCAAGACGCTTAAGAAGAGAATAACCTGTTTTTCCTGATTGGTTAAGATAAGCATACCTTACTCCTATACTAATAGACGGTAAAGACGGGCAAATCTAACGCTATTTTTTGTGTTGAGGGGTTTGAATTTAGCGGTTTTTAGAGTATACTTATAGATATGGATAAGAGAAGGATCCTTATCATTGATGACGACCGTAATAACATTAATTCCACCGGGGATTTTCTAAGACAGGAGGGGTTTGAAGTCTCTGCAGCGGAAAACGGGGCCGAAGGCCTTAAAAAATTACACGAGGTTAATCCTGAGATAGTCTTATTGGACCTGGTTTTGCCCGGGGAAAGCGGATTCAAGATCGCCCACCAGATAAGAGAAATCCCGCGATATAAACACCTGCCGATTATCGCTATCTCCCTTAAACGTGAAGAAGTAGATAAGCATATTGCCGCTAAAAGCGGGATTGCCGGCTACATTGAAAAACCTATCGATTACAATAAACTGCTATTTTTTATCCAGGAGATCTTGCGTTAGACCACGATATTGACCAGCTTTTTTGGAACGAGGATAAAACTTTTTACCGGCTTGCCCTGGATCCAGGGCTTTAACTTTTCATCGGAAAGGACCAGCGTTTTAAGTTCATTTTCATGAATATCCTGCGCGACATCCAACCTTAAACGCAGCTTACCATTAACCTGCACCACGATCGTTACCGTATCTTCAACCAACAACTTCGGGTCGTATTCCGGCCAAGGGGTCTTTAAAATAGTCTCGCTATGGCCCAGCTTCTGCCAGAGCTCTTCGCAAAAATGCGGGGTGATCGGGCTAAGCATGATCACCAAACGCTCAAATACCTCCCTATCCGCTCCATACTGATAAACCGCATTGGTCAATTCCATAAGGCTGGCAATCGCGGTATTAAATTTGAATTCATTGATATCCTCGGTAACTTTTTTAATCGTCTTATGCAGAGAACGCATCAAGGCGGGATCCGATTTTTCCTGCAGATTCTCCTGGAGGCGCCAGACGCGGTTCAAGAATTTGAAAGCCCCCTCTATCCCGCGGTCATCCCACTCCAATTCTGTCTCCGGAGGCGCGGCAAAAAGGATGAATAAACGCAAGGTATCCGCGCCATATTTACTGATAATGGAATCAGGATCCACGATGTTACCCCGGGACTTAGACATTACCTCGCCGTCTTTTAAAACCATGCCCTGGGTCAACAAACGGCTAAAAGGTTCCTCAAAGGCCACCATGCCTAAATCTTTAAAGAATTTAGTAAAGAAACGTGAATATAATAAATGCAGGATGGCATGTTCAATGCCGCCGATGTACTGATCCACCTGCATCCAGTATCCGGCCTCTTTCAGATCAAAAGGTTCCGCGCTATATCTTGGCGAGCAGAACCGCAAAAAATACCAGGAGGAATCAAAAAAGGTAGCCATGGTATCGGTTTCCCTGCGGGCCGCGGCCTTACATAAGGGACAAGATACCTGGACAAATTCCTTAACCTTCCCCAGAGGACTGCCTCCTTCTCCGGTAAATGGGGCATCTGCAGGCAAATCAACCGGCAGGTCCGCGTAAGGAACAGGAACCATCCCGCATTTGGGGCAATAGATTATGGGTATAGGCGTACCCCAGTAACGCTGTCGGGAAATCAACCAATCACGCAGGCGCCAGTGGGTCTGAATTTTACCAATACCGGATTTCTCCATCCATTCGGCGATCTTTAACTTCGCCTCCTGGTTAGGTAATCCGTCAAATTGCGCTGAATTAACCTGGGCCCCATCCCCTTCATAGGCCTCTGTCATGGCTGAAAGTTCAATGCCCGCGCCTTGAGGCTGGATAACTATTCTCATCGGCAGATTATGCTCTTTGGCAAACAAAAAGTCGCGCTGGTCATGGGTGGGAACCGCCATGATCGCGCCGGTTCCGTATTCCATCAAGACATAATCCGCTACCCATATGGGGATAACCTCGTTATTCACCGGATTTATGGCAAAGCTGCCGGTAAACACGCCTTCTTTTTTTATATCAGAAGAGGCGCGTATGTCCTTGGTTTCTTTGCTGACTTTTTCAATAAATTTTAAGACCTCTTTCTCCTGGGCTTTACCCTTAATGATCTTGAGAACTGCCGGATGTTCCGGAGCCAAAACAATATAGGTAGCGCCGAAAATAGTATCCTGCCTGGTAGTGAATACCGGAATAACCTCATTGCCCTCTTTGATGCGAAAATAGATCTCCACACCCTGGCTTTTACCGATCCAGTTATTCTGCATGGCCTTGACCCGTTCCGGCCAAAAGTTGAGCAGCTTTAAATCCTCCAAAAGGCGTTCCTTATATTCGGTTATTTTTAAATACCATTGCTCTTATGGCATCTCCAGCAACCGCCGTCAATAACCTCTTCGTTGGCCAGGGTAGTAAGGCATGACGGGCACCAGTTAACAAAAGATGCCTTTTTGTAAGCCAGGCCTCGCTCGAACATCTTTAAGAATATCCACTGGTTCCACCTATAGTAGCTCGCGTCACAGGTAGAAACCTCTCTTTCCCAATCATAAGAAAAACCCATTTTTTTAAGTTCTTTTTCCATCCATTCGATGCATTTGTGGGTCCAGGCATCCGGCTTACTTTTATTCTTGATGGCCGCGTTCTCCGCGGGCTGGCCAAAGGCATCAAACCCCATGGGATGCAGGACATTAAACCCCTGCATCATCTTAAAACGCGCAGCCACATCCCCGATAGTATAATTACGCACATGCCCCATGTGTATCTTCCCCGAAGGATAAGGAAACATCTCCAAGAGGTAATATTTTTTCTTACCGGTAGAAATCCGGGCGGAAAATAAATTATTTTCCTGCCAGAACTTTTGCCATTTTTCTTCTGTTTCTTTAAAAGGATAGATCATTTATCTTTGTGCGCGGGAATAAGCGAGATCATGGTCTCTATTGCCCGTAATATATTTTCCATTGAGCAGGGCTTGGTCAAATAATGATCCGCCTCCAGGGCATAACCTTTTTTGATCGAATCCAACTCTTTCTTGGCGCTGATAATAATCACCGGCCGCCATTTATCCGTATAAAACTGGCGCACCTCTTTTAATACCTCAAAACCGTTAACTTTAGGTAGAATGAGATCCAATAAAATAACATCGGGATCAGCTTCTTTTATTTTCGCTAGCGCCTCTTCACCGTCATATGCAGCCACGACCTCATATTCTTCTTTCAAAAGCCGGGATTTTAACGGTTCCACAATATCCCTCTCATCGTCAACTATCAATATTTTATAGCCCATAGTTAACCCCGCCTTAATTTTCTAACGGTTTTTAAATTCCTGGCGTCATCGCCATCTTCTTTTTTGGGCGTCTCCAGGATAAACGGAAGATCCCTTAAACCGGGATGGTTGATAATCCTGGCTATTCCCTCTAAGCCGATATGGCCCTTACCGATATGTTCATGCACATCTCTATGCGAACCAAGCTCGGCCCTGGAATCGTTTAGATGGACGAGTTTTAGTATTGATAGTCCCACCGCCTTATCGATATCGCCCAACAGCCTCTCCAACCCTTCTTTGGTAGCTAAATCAAATCCTGCCGAATACGCGTGCGCCGTATCCAAGCACAAACCCACTCGCCGGGGGTCATTAAGCCTGCCTAACACTTTTTTGTGATGGCCGAATTTATATCCCAGCCATGAGCCGGAACCGGCGGTATTTTCAAGCAGTATCCCGACGTTTGTTTCTTTTGTCCGCTCAATAATGCGGTTTAATGCCCGGGCAAGCCGTTTTAGCCCTCCCACTTCGGTAGTTTCTTTATGGCTGCCCATATGCGTAACAATATAATCGACCTTAAGCGCGTGCGCCTCTTTTATATCTTCGACATAGGCCTCAATGGAAGCCTTAAACAGCCTTGGATTTGGCGAGGCAAGATTGATCAAATAAGGAATATGGACAAATACCAAATTTATGTTGGAGGAGGCCTTCTCTCGCCTGAATTCCTCCATATCTTCGGGAGCCAGATTTTTGTTACGCCACTGCTGCGGGTTGCGCGAAAACACCTGCAGGGTGTTACAACCCAACTCCTCTGCCCGCTCAAAAGCCTTATATAATTTAGGTAAGCCGCTGATATGCACGCCGAGAATCATTGTTGTAGTATATAATTAATAGCTATTTTCTTCCTACTATTTCATCAAGAGTTATATCAAGCGCATCGGCGAGCTTTGTTACCGTGGTTATTGTGGGTTCTTTAGCCACACCCGCCTCTATTTTAACCAGGGTTGCGTTTGAAATATTAGCTAAACGCGCCAATTTCTCTTGAGACCACCCTTTTTGTTTTCTTAGCTTCCTTATATTCTGAGCTAACATTTCTCTTGATTACCTATATATTTATACTAATATATATGTATTAGTATATTAGATACCATCAGCCCATATTATAACTCGAAAGGCTAAAAATTCTATAAAAAAATTGTTAGAAAGGCCAATTTGCTCCGTCTACTAATATGGAGGTAAAAAATGGCAAAGCAATATCCGCTGGCTATAAAGGAAAAGGCGCGCAGATTAAGGCGCCAGGGAAAGTCTTTGGGTGAAATCCGCTTAGAAATAGACATACCCAAAAATACTCTTTCTGGATGGCTGAAAGATATTCGGCTTACCGATAAACAAAATAAAAGAATTAGGAAAAAGATAACTGTTTCGTGTGCAATCGGTAGGCCTTTGGCCGTAAAATTAATGCGTGAAAAGATAGAAAAATGGAAACAGGGAATCAGAGACAAAATAAAACACTTAGAAAAGCTGCCTTTAGAGAAACCAGAGATAGGAAAAGTTATATGTGGGATATTATATCTTTGCGAAGGGGCAAAATATCCTGCTTCTCGATATCTTTACTTTGGAAATTCAGACCCCACCATGGTATCCGCGTTTCTGTCATTGTTAAGACGGCATTACCTTATTGATAAAAATAAGTTACGATTTGATGTGGGATATAGATGGGACCAAAATTATGAAAAGCTAAAAAAGTTTTGGTCAAAAGTAACAGGGATACCAAAGTCTAAATGCCTAAAAAGTAAACCCGATATCCGCACCAAAGGTAAACCTACACTAAAGGAAGGATACAAAGGGGTGTGTCGCGTAATTTATTACAGCACTTCTCTGCAGTTTGAATTACAGGCTATCGGTGAAAGTATAATAAAAAAGTGGAGCTGGACGGATTCGAACCCTCGACCCCTTCCATGCCATGGAAGTGCTCTCCCATCTGAGCTACAGCCCCGACTCTAGCTTACTTATCCATTAATTTCTTGACCTTTGCTATTTTAGAATATAAAATGCTTAACGTCAATATAATATTGCCGGAGTGGCGGAATGGCAGACGCGGCAGCCTCAAAAGCTGTTGAGGGCAACCTCATGGGGGTTCAAGTCCCTTCTCCGGCACCAACCTTTTTTAAAAAATGCAGGCGATCAAAAACGCTAAAGGATTCTCTCTTGCGGAATTGCTCTTGGCCGCGGCAATCCTGGCCTTATTATCCAGCATGCTATTACAGACCGCTATCTCCTCTTTTATCCTGAATCAGACTAACCGTAATTCCAGCATAGCAATTATCCACGCGCAATACGCGATGGAAGAAATTAAAGGCACGAATTTTGATAATATTAAACCGGATATAGATAGCGGAAGCTGGAACTGGAGCAGTACGGATATTTCCGGCAAAGGACTATCGCCTTTACCCGGAGAAACTATCAGCACCCAAGAAACAGGGACGAGCCTGCTGAATGTAATGGTCACCGTAAATTGGGAGGATAAAACAGGCAGGAACAGGAACGTTTCATTACAAACTTATTTTGCCCAGCCGCCCTAATAATAACCTATGCAAAAGCTAAAAGATGGTTCAATGATATCCCGGGGGTTTACTTTAGTCGAGTCCATGATAAGCATGGCTTTAATTATTATTATTTCCGGAATTGTCTTTTTGACGTTTAATACCGCCAACACGGTAGGATTTATTAATACGGATTTTATTTATTTACAGCAGCAAACCCGCCAGGCGCTCGACGGGATGTCCAGGGAAATACGGCAAAACCGGGTTGCGGATGGCGTCAATATTAACAACGGTTGCTCAAGGATTGATTTTGCTGTCGGAGGCAATGTCATCAGCTATTACCTTAATGCCGGCAGCCAGATCATCCGCGAATCTCCGGTCGGC